>JACCRH010000474.1 GCA_013813675.1 Gemmatimonadales bacterium | reverse complement strand
GCCCCGCCGCACCCGCCCGGCCGCAGCAGCCCGCGCCCGCCCCGGTCCCATCGATCTCCGCCCAGCCTCCCGCGCGGCCCTCCGCCGGGCTCAGCGGCCCCGCCGGGCGGCCCGCCAATCCGTTCCTTTCCCAGGACCCGTCGCTCAAGGCCCGGCGTCTTGCGCGGGCGCTGATCTCGGACATCGTCGTGTACCATCCGGCCAAGCGGCAGGAGGGTATCCGGGACGGGAGCCTGAAGCAGCTGTTCGAGGAGGAGATCAAGAAGAGCTGGGAGGAGTACACCGACCAGGTCGGCCGCGACCTCGCCGAATCCACCGGCTACTTCCGCGAGGCGCTGAACGAGATCCTGGCCGGCGGAAGGCAGGTGTTCTAGCCGCCTCGGAAGCCGCCGCCCACCGCCCCTCTCCCCCGCTTAGTTTTCCATCCGACTCCAACCAGCGAGGGCCCCGCATGACCGAACTTCTCGACCGCCTCACCGAGCTGCAGCAGCGGGTGACTGAACTCCGAGACTTTCTTTGACCTGCCCGTCAAGTCCGAGCGCCTGAGCGCACTCGAGTCACGGCAGGCGGAAGCCGGCTTCTGGACCAATCCGGACACGGCCCGCGTCTCGGTGCAGGAAATCAAGACCCTGAAGGCGTGGGTCGTACCCTACGAGAATCTGAATCAGCGGATCGTGGGGGCGGTCGAGATGGCACAGCTCCTGGCGACCGAGCCGGATTCGGCGATGGAGGCCGAGGTCGCGCGGGAAGCCGACCTCCTGGCCAGCGGCGTCGAGGCCTTCGAGCTGCAGGCGATGCTCCAGGGACCCGAGGATGGCCGCGACGCGTTGCTCACCATTCACCCCGGCGCCGGTGGCACCGAGTCACAGGACTGGGCCGAGATGCTCATGCGGATGTACGTCCGCTGGGCGGAGCGCCACGGATTCCAGGTCTCCATCCTCGATCTGCTGCCCGGCGAAGAGGCGGGGATCAAGTCGGTGTCCATCGAGATCAAGGGCGAGTACGCCTATGGTTACTTGAAGGCGGAGAAGGGGGTGCACCGCCTGGTGCGGATCTCGCCCTACGACTCCCAGGCGCGGCGCCACACCTCCTTCGCCTCGGTGTTCGTCTATCCCGACGTGGACGACACGATCGAGATCGACATCCGGGAGGAGGACATCAGGATGGACGTCTTCCGCGCCTCGGGCGCGGGCGGCCAGCACGTCAACAAGACGTCCTCGGCGGTGCGGCTCACCCACGTGCCGACCGGCGTGGTGGTCTCCTGCCAGCAGGAGCGCAGCCAGACCAAGAACCGGGCGACCGCCATGAAGATGTTGCGGGCCGCTTTGTACCAGCGGAAGTTGGAGGAACAGGAGGCCGCGCGGGCCGTGGTCGAGGCGACCAAGACCGACAACTCCTGGGGCAACCAGATCCGGTCCTACGTCTTCCAGCCCTATACCATGGTCAACGACCACCGAACCGAAGTGAAGGTGGGCGACGTACAACGGGTGATGGACGGCGATCTGGACGAGTTCATCCAGGCCTATCTCAAGCGATTCGGGGGCAAGGCGGCGTGAGCGCGGTGGAGGAGCGGACCTACGTCGAGGCGGCGCGACGGGAAAAGCGGGCGGCGCTCGAGGCCGCCGGCGTGCCCGCCTTTGCCTATCGGTACGACC
Source organism: Gemmatimonadales bacterium (assembly GCA_013813675.1). GTDB lineage: Bacteria > Gemmatimonadota > Gemmatimonadetes > Gemmatimonadales > GWC2-71-9 > CAVVWJ01. The sequence continues at coordinate 6,289 of JACCRH010000474.1, read as the reverse complement.
GGAGTCACTCGGTCGCCGGGGCCCGGGCGCTCTACCGGGACGACATGGAGGATCAGGGGCCGGTGGTCGCCCTCGCCGGCCGGATCGCCTCGCTCCGCTCCCAGGGAAAGACCGCTTTTCTCGATCTGGAGGACGGATCGGCCAAGATCCAGCTCTACCTGCGACGCGATGAGCTCGGCGAGCATTACCAGATCCTCGACCATCTCGACCTCGACGATCACATCGGGGTCACCGGCCGGCTCTTCCGAACCAAGCGCGGCGAGCTGAGCGTGCGGCCCAGCGAGGTCACCCTGCTCGCCAAGTCCCTGCGTCCGCTTCCCCGGGGCAAGACCCAGTCCAGCGAGGGCGGCGCCGTCACCTTCGGCGGGCTGGCCGACGCCGAGGTCCGCTATCGCCAGCGCTATGCCGACCTCGCGGTGCATCCCGAGGTTCGCGAGGTGTTCCGGCAGCGCGCCAGGGCGGTGACCTGGATCCGGCGCTTCCTCGACGAGCGCGAGTTTCTCGAGGTCGAGACGCCGATCCTGCAGCCGCTCTACGGCGGGGCGGCGGCCCGACCGTTCGTCACCCACCACAATGCGCTGGACATGCCGCTGTATCTCCGGATCGCCGACGAGCTGTACCTGAAGCGGCTGCTGGTTGGCGGTCTGGAGCGGGTCTACGAGATCGGCCACGACTTCCGGAACGAAGGGATGGACCGCACGCACAACCCGGAATTCACCATGTTGGAGCTGTACCAGGCCTATGCCGATTACAGCGACATGATGGCGCTCACCGAGGCCTTGCTGGCCGGCGTGATCGAGCACGTGCTCGGCAGCCGGACCCTGGAGCGGAGCGGCCTCAGCCTGGACTTCACCCCCCCGTTCCGGCGGGTGAGCTTCATCGACGGCATCCGGGAGCGCTGCGGGCTCGACCTCCGCACCGCCTCGGAGGAGGAGATGCGCGGGGTGCTGATCGAGTTGGGGGAGCCGGCCGACGCGGTCCGTGCCATGGGCGGAGCCAAGCTGCAGGACGAAGTGTTCAAGGTGGTGCTCGAGCCGCAACTGGTGCAGCCCACCTTCGTGCTCGACTACCCCAAACCCCTCTCGCCCCTCGCCAAGGAGCACCGGAGCGATCCGGCGCTCACCGAGCGGTTCGAGCTGTTCGTCGGCGGGCGGGAGCTGGCCAACGCCTTCAGCGAGCTCAACGATCCCGACGACCAGCGCCGCCGGTTCGAGGACCAGGTGCGCCAGCGCGCCGCCGGCAACGAGGAGGCCCACGCCTTCGACGCCGATTACATCCGCGCGCTGGAGTATGGCATGCCGCCGGCCGGCGGCATGGGGCTGGGCATCGACCGGCTGATGATGGTAATCGCCGACCAGCCCTCGATCCGGGACGTGATCCTCTATCCCGCCATGCGCCCGGAGGAGGGATGAGCCGCGGAGCGGCGTTCGCCCGGACACTGCGGGAGCTGGCGCTCACCTTTCGGTGGCCGTCCAAGCTCGAGTGGCGGATCGCACGCCGCTATCTCCGGAGCCGACGAGGGGCCCGGACCGCCTCGCTCAACACGGTGATCTCGACCGGCGGCGTGGCGGTTGGCGTCACCGCGCTGATCGTGGTGCTCGGCGTCATGAACGGACTCCGGAACGACCTCCGCGAGCGGATCCTGGTGGCCAATCCGCATCTCAGGATCCTGACCTACGGCGCCGGTCTGCGGGTGGACGATTGGCGCAAGGTGCTGAAGAGCATTCGCAGGGAGCCCGGCGTGGTCGCCGCAGCACCGGAGGTGATCAGCCAGGCGGGCATCACCGCCGGCCAGGACTATGGCGAGGGCGTCAACCTGCTCGGCTTCGAGCCGGATACCGGCACGATGTCGGTCACTTCGCTCCCCAAGGCGATCGCCAAGGGCGACCTCTCGTTCAAGCCCACCAAGTCCGGCGTGGACGGCGGCATCCTGCTGGGCACTCGGCTTGCGGGTCGGCTCTCGGTCTACCCGGGAGACATCGTGACCCTGGTGCCGGTCACCGAGGCGAAGATGAACCCGGCCCTGGGCGTGGCGGTGCCGCGGTTCTGGAAGTTCGAGGTCACCGGCCTCTTCGACACCGGAATGTTCCAGTACGACAACCAGTTCGTCGTCATGTCGCTGGAGAACGCGCAGCGCTTCACCGGGCTCGGTGAGGCGGTCTCCGGGGTCGCCGTGCGGGTCGCGGATCCCAACCTGGCGCCGGTGATCGGCGAGGCGCTGGAGAAGCGGCTGGGCTATCCCTACCGCGCGCTCGACTGGCAGACCCAGAACGCGAGCCTGTTCAGCGCGCTCGAGCTCGAGAAGCTCGCCATGGGACTGATTATTTTCTTCATCATGGTGGTGGCTGCGTTCAACATCGTGGGCACGCTCACCATGGTGGTGACCGACAAGACCAAGGAGATCGGGATTCTCCGGGCGATGGGCCTCACCTCGCCGGCGGTAGCCCGAGTGTTCCTCATCCAGGGAGCGGTGATCGGCCTGGTGGGGACCATGGTGGGTCTGTTCCTGGGGCTGACGGTGGCGTACATCGTGGACCAGTCCGGGTGGATCAGGATCAATCCGGCCGTGTACTTCATCGACCACCTCCCGGTCCATGTCGAGCCCCTGGACGTCGCCGTCGTGGTCGGAGCCAGCATCGTGGTCGCCGTGCTCGCCACCGTCTATCCCTCGAGGACCGCGGCCGGGCTCACGCCGGTCGAAGCGATTCGCCACGAATGAGCGCGATTCTCGAGGCCTCGGGGCTCCGGAAGGTCTATCAGGGCGGCGACGGCTTTCCCATCGAGGTCCTGGCCGGCGTGGACCTGTCGGTGAGCCGGGGTGAGTTCGTGGCGATCGTGGGATCCAGCGGCTCCGGCAAGAGCACGTTGCTGCATCTGCTCGGCGCCCTGGATACACCGTCCGCCGGCAGCGTGCAACTCGACGGCCGCTCCTTCGGGGAGCTGGATTCCGACGCGCTGGCCCTGATCCGCAACCGGAAGATCGGTTTCGTCTTCCAGTTTCATCATCTGTTGAGGGAGTTCACCGCGTTGGAGAACGTGATGCTGCCGTTGCTCATCGCCGGAGAAGACGACGCGCGGGCCCGCTCGCAGGCCGCGGAGCTGCTCGCGGCGGTGGGGCTCGCCGGACGTATGTCACACCGGCCGGCGGCCCTCTCCGGCGGCGAGCAGCAGCGGACCGCGGTGGCCCGGGCTCTCGCGGGCGATCCGGTGCTGGTGCTGGCCGACGAGCCGTCGGGCAATCTCGACGCCGGCAACAGCGAGCGGCTGCATCAGCTCTTCGCCCGGCTGTCCCGGGAGTTCGAGACCGCGCTGGTGGTGGTCACCCACAACCGGAGCCTGGCGGCGCGGGCCGACCGGGTGCTCTCGCTCGAAGGCGGGCGACTGGTGCCGCTCTCCAGCGTGGAGTCGATGCCCTGATGTCCTGCGACCAGTGCCGCGAGCGGGAGGCGGTCATTCACCTCACCCAGATCGTCAACGAACAAGTGACCACCCTGCACCTCTGCGAGCGGTGCGCCGCGGAGAAAGGGGTCGAGAGCCCGAGCGGGGTGGTAAAGACCCCGCTGGGCAGCTTTCTGGCGGCGATGGGAAAGAATTTGCCGGAGACCGAGCCCACCCCGCGCTCCAGCGAGACCTGCAATCGTTGCGGCGGATCGCTCCAGGATTTCCGGGAGAGCGGCCGGCTCGGCTGCCCCGAATGCTACCGCTGGTTCGAGGTGCCGATCCGGGACCTGCTTCGCCGTCTGCACGGCTCCACCCACCATGTGGGCGAGCGCTACGCGGAGCAGGGCAGCGCCCCGGCCGAGGTCCGGATCGAGAGCGCGGATCTGCGCGAGCAGCTCCGATTGGCGGTGGAAACCGAAAACTTCGAGCTGGCCGCCGAGCTGCGCGACCGCCTGCGGGTGCTGGAATGATCGACCTGAGTCTGCTGGCCGACGGCGGAGTGGGCTGGCTCGACGCCAGCGGCCCGTCGAGCCACCTGGTGCTTTCCACCCGGATCCGCCTGGCCCGGAACCTGGCCGGCCGCGTGTTTCAGGGACGCAACTCGGAGACCGAGCGGGAGGACATCCTGTCGGTGGTGGAGCGCGCCGCCCGCGAATCGGTGCTCCTGCGCCGGGCCACCAAGTTTCGGCTCGACCGTCTGGAGCGCACCGACCGCCAACTGCTCCACGAGCGGCACCTGGTGAGCAAAGAACTGGCCGGTCTGGACGCCGACGGACGGGTCCGTTCGGGAGCCTCGGTGCTGGTGCAGGACCGGATCGGCGTCATGCTGAACGAGGAGGATCATCTGCGGATCCAGGGCCTCCATTCGGGGTTCGCGCTGGAGGCGACGTACGCCGAGGTGGACCGGCTGGACGCCGAACTGGGACAACGACTTGCTTTCGCATTCCACCCCGAATTCGGTTATCTTACCTCTTGCCCGACCAACGTGGGCACCGGGCTCAGAGCCTCGGTGCTGATTCACCTCCCCGGCTTGGTGCTCACCAAGGAAATCTCGAAGGTGTTGCAGGGTCTGGCTCAGGTGGGGCTGACGTTCCGTGGCCTGTACGGGGAGGGAAGTGAGGTCGTCGGCAACTTCTTCCAACTGTCCAACCAGACGACCCTAGGCAGTTCCGAGCACGAGCTGCTCGACCATCTCGGCAAGATGGTTCGCCAGGTCATGGACTATGAGGAGCAGGCGCGGCAGGTATTGTTGCGGGACGCGCCGGCGATCATCGAAGACAAGGTCTGGCGCGCGTACGGCCTCCTGCGTTACGCCCGGGCGCTCTCGTTTGAGGAGGCGATGAACCTGCTGAGCGGCGTGCGGCTGGGCGTCGGGGTCAGTCTCATTCCCGACGTCGCGATGTACACCCTCAACAAGCTGTTGGTGTATACCCAACCGGCCCACCTGGCAGTGGCCGAGGGGGTTGCGCCGACCGATGCCGACCTGCCGATTCGGCGGGCACGGTTCGTGCGCAAAGTGTTGGAATCCGAAGTGGGGCGCCGTGGATGAGCCGCGGCGACGGCTATCGGAGTGAGCTACGTGGGGCACCGAGATGAACGGCTACAACTTCACTGATCGGGTGCGCAAGGTCCTGCAGATGGCGCGGGAGGAGGCGGCGCGTCTGCATCACGAATATGTCGGGACCGAGCACATTCTGCTCGGCCTCATCCGCGAGGGTGAGGGGGTGGCGGCGGCCGTCCTCACGAATCTCAACGTCGACCTCGAAGACATTCAGCAGAAAATCGAAGAAACCGTCAAGAAGGGGAAGGCCGCCGCTGCCGCCGGCCCCGACCTGCCCTACACCTCTCGAGCCAAGAAGGTGCTCGAGCTGGCGATGACCGAAGCGCGCGAGCTCAACCACTCCTACGTCGGCACCGAGCACCTGCTGCTCGGCCTGCTGCGCGAGGAGAAGGGCATCGCGGCGCAGGTCCTGACCGATGCCGGCGTCAACCTCGAGCAGTCCCGGGCCGAGACGCTGCGGCTCCTCGGGAGCGACATGCCCCAGGCTTCAGCCGGCAGCGCGGGCAACCAGCCCAGCGCGGCCCCGAAGTCGGAGAAGAAGTCCAAGACACCGGCGCTCGACCACTTCTGCCGCGACCTCACCCAGCTCGGCGCCGAGGGCCAGCTCGATCCGACGATCGGTCGGGCCAAGGAGATCGAGCGGGTCATGGAGATCCTCGCCCGCCGGAAGAAGAACAACCCGGTGCTGATCGGCGAGCCCGGCGTCGGCAAGACCGCGATCGTCGAGGGGCTCGCGCTCCTCATCGCCAACGGCCTTTGCCCCGACGTCCTCCGCGACCACCGCGTGCTGTCGCTCGATTTGGCGGCGGTCATCGCTGGCACCAAGTACCGCGGCCAGTTCGAGGAGCGGCTCAAGGCGGTGATGAACGAGATCGCGCAGAACAAGCAGATCATCCTCTTCATCGACGAGCTGCACACCCTGGTGGGCGCCGGCGCGGCCGAGGGCGCGATTGACGCGTCCAACATGCTGAAGCCCGCGCTGGCGCGCGGCGAGCTGCAGTGCGTGGGTGCCTCGACCCTCAACGAGTACCGGAAGTACATCGAGAAAGACGGCGCGCTCGAGCGTCGCTTCCAGACGGTGGTGGTGGAGCCGCCCACGGTGCCCGAGACGGTGGAGATTCTCAAGGGCCTTCGGAAGAAGTACGAGGATCACCACCGGATCAGCATCCCGGACGCCACCCTCGCGGCGGCGGCCGAGCTTTCGGAGCGCTACATCACCGACCGGTTCCTGCCCGACAAGGCGATCGACGTGATCGACGAGGCCGGCGCCCGGGCCCGGTTGGCGTC
>JACCRH010000457.1 GCA_013813675.1 Gemmatimonadales bacterium | reverse complement strand
CCTGTGTGTATTGCGGCAACTGCATCGCCGTCTGTCCCACCGGCGCGCTGATGTTCAAGACCGAGTTCGACCACCGCCAGGCGAATACCTGGGACGAGGAACGCCAGACCGTCACCCAGACGGTGTGCCCCTACTGCGGCGTCGGCTGCAACCTCGAGCTCCGGGTCCAGGACAACGAGATCGTGCGGGTCACCTCGCCGCTCGACCACGACGTCACCCGGGGCAACCTCTGCATCAAGGGTCGGTTCGGCTGGAAGTACGTGCAGAATCGCGGCCCAATCCGCCAATCGGAGGGGGTGCGCCGGGGCGATGGGGCGCTAGCGGGCAACGCGCTCGGGATGGGTGTACACGGTGAGCCGGGCGCCCCGCGCGAATCCCACCAGCGTGAGCCCGGCCTGCTGCGCGACGCGCACCGCCAGGCCGGTGGGTCCGGAGATCGCGGCCAGTAGCGGCGCGCCCAGTACGGTAACCTTCTGCACCATCTCGAAGCTCGCTCGGCTGGTCACCACGACGAAACCGGTCGTCGGATCGACGCCGCGCTTGAGCAGTGCGCCAATCAGCTTGTCCAGCGCATTGTGACGCCCGACATCCTCCCGTGCCAACTCCACGACCCCCTCGAGCGACGACCAGCCGGCCGCATGTACCGCGCCCGCGGCCGCGTTGAGCGTCTGATGCGACAGGAGCGATTCGACCGCCCGTTCGATGGCGGCGGGGGCCACCGGCCGGCCGGGCGGGACCGGATGAAGCTGCTTCAGCACTCCGGCGATGCTGTCGGCGCCGCAGATGCCGCAGCCGGTCCGCCCGGTCAGCCGGCGGGTCCGCGAGGCGATGACGCTCTCGCACTCCGGGGCGACCCCGCTCTGGATCTCGATCCCCTGGCTGTAGCGCACCACCTCGACCGACTCCAGGTCGGCAGGCCGGCGGATCAGCTCCTCGGTGATGCTGAACCCCAGCGCGAAATCCTCCAGGTCCACCGGGGTGGCCATCATCACGACGTGGGGCACCCCGTTGTACACCAGGACGACGGGCGTCTCCTCCACGACCTGCTCGGTCCCCTCGGCACTCGTGCCTCGCTCCCACCGGTGGGCGCGCACCTCGAGCAGCGGCTTGGCGTAGCCCAGCCGCTGCAGTCCGAGAGGGTCCTGCATCTGGTCGAGATCGTTGGCCAAGGGCGCGGTCCGTTGGGATGGACGTGACACGGCAAGGGAGCAGGACACCCTCAAATATAGGTCCCGGCGCCATTCCGGTCGTCGGCTTCGTCGGATCCAGCGGCAGCGGGAAGACCACGCTGATCGAGCGCATCCTCCCGCTGCTGCGCGCGGAGCGCTGCCAGGTCGGCGTGCTGAAGCACGCGCACAAGGGCTTCCAGATCGACCGGCCCGGCAAGGATAGCTACCGGGCTCTCGAAGCCGGGGCGGTGCAGGTGCTGGTGGCCTCCAACCGCCGCTGGGCTCTGATCGGCGAGGACACGGACGATCAGGCCGAGCCCGCGCTGGGCCGGCTGCTGGGCCGCTTCTCCCCCCGCACGGTGGACCTGGTGCTGGCGGAAGGATTTTCGCACGAGAGCATTCCGAAAATCGAAGTGTTCCGGCCTTCCTACGGACGACCACCCCGCTGCTGGCCTCACGACCCGGATGTGATCGCGGTGGCGTCGGACGCGGCGGTGGAGACCGTGCCTCCTGTTGTCGCGCTGGATTTGAACCGGCCCGAGGCGGTCGCGGCGCTGGTGCTCACCCATCTGTTTCCGCGGAGCGGGGGAGACCAGAAGGCCGGGAAATGAAGGCCTCCCGCGGGAGGCCGGCTCCCCGCGCTCTACCGGTCAGCTCCTGCCCGGCTCCCGGTACAAGGCGGGGAACTGCCGCCGCAGATGCTCCAACTTCGGCGCATCGTTGATCACGATGTAGGGCTGGTTGGGATGACGCACCAGGTAGTCCTGATGGTACCCCTCCGCCAGGTGGAAGGCCTGCAAGGGCGTCACTTCGGTCACGATCGCCTCGCGGTAGTGTCCCGCCTTCCCCAGCTTGGCGATATACCGCTCGGTGGCCTGCCGCTGAGCCGGGCCCCGGTAGAACACCGCCGACCGATATTGGGTCCCGTGGTCAGGGCCCTGCCGGTTGAGCTGGGTGGGATCGTGAGCCACGGTGAAAAAGATCTGCAGGAGCTGATCGTAAGAAATCTTGCCCGGGTCATACACCACCTGTACCGCCTCGGCGTGCCCCGTGGACCCCGAGCTCACCTGGTCATAGGAGGCCGCCGCCGCCGATCCTCCGGCATACCCCGAGACCGCCGAGGACACTCCTTCGAGGTGCTCGAACACCGCCTCGACGCCCCAGAAGCAGCCCCCGGCGAACACGGCGGTGTCGCTGGAGGCCGCGACCCCGGCCGGCGCCGGCTCAGGAGCCATGGCGACGAGCGCCGCCGCCTCCGCCCGAGCCAGGCCGAAACGCGTTGGTGACAACAACATCACTGCCGGAACGAGGATCGCCGCCACCAGGGCGGATGCAGCCAGACGATGAGATACCCGCATAGTGTTTCTCGGCTCCGTGGGAGGCTTCCCTACTAACGTCGCTGAGCGGCCAACGGTTCTCAAGCGGAGCGCCCGGAGCGGGGTATCTTTTCCAGGATGACCGCCACGACCGGAATCGACTCTCCCCTCAGGTCAGGGGCGGAACCGGTCCCTACTCCCGCTCAGCTCCGCGCCATCCAAGCCCCGCTCGGCCCCGTCCTCGTCGTGGCGGGACCGGGGGCCGGCAAGACGTTCTGCCTGATCGGACGGATCGCCCACCTGATCAGGATGATGGGGCTCGACCCTCGCCGCATCTGCGCGATCACCTTCACCAACAAGGCGGCGGACGAGATCGCGTCGCGGCTCCGCCGCGAGATCGGCGCCGAGGCTGATGAGGTGACCCGCGGCACGCTGCACGCGCTTTGCCTCGGGCTGCTGCGGGAGCACGCGGCCGTGATGGGCCTGCGCCGTGGCTTTGGGCTGGCTGACGAGGACTATCAGAAACGGGTGCTGCAGCGGCTTCGCATCCGCCCGGAGCGCCAGGCGCCGCTCCTCCGGCTCTTCGGGCGGCACCAGCTGGAGCACTTTCCGCTGTGCGCAGCCGACCTGGAGCACTTCGCCAGCTACCGCGAGGCACTCCGCTCTCGCAGCCTGCTCGACTACAACGACCTCATCGCGCTCACCGGCGACCTGTTCCGCCGCCGCCCCCAGATCGCGGCCGGGATCCGCGGCCGGTGGGATGCCGTGTTGGTGGACGAGTTTCAGGATCTCAGCCTGGCCCAGTACGAGGTGATCACCGGTCTCACCGCCGGGCACCGGCACTGCTTCGCCGTGGGCGATGACGAGCAGTCCATCTACTCCTGGGCGGGCGCGGACCCCCGGATCCTGGAGCGGTTCGGCACCGACTTCGAAGTCGCCCGTCCCATCGTCCTCGAGCGGAACCGGCGTTGCTCCCGGCAGATCTTCGACGTCGCCCGGCGGGTGATCGCGCTGAACCCCGCGCTGTTCGAGAAGCGGCTCGAGGCCGACCGCGAGTCCGAGCACTGCGTCGCCGCGTACGCCTTCGCCGACGAGGTCGAAGAGGCGAGCTGGCTGCTCGAGGATCTGTGGCAGGACCGCGCGGCGACCGAGCTCCAGTGGGGTGAGTACGCGCTGCTCTACCGGGCGCACGTCACCGGCCAGTATCTGGAAACCCGCTGCATCGAGGCCGGCATTCCCTGCCGGCTGGCCCAGGGCCAGTCAGTCAGGGACGACGAGCTGATCGCCTTCGTCCTCTCTTCGCTTCGGGTGGTCCGGTCGCCCGACGATCTGCTGGCGATCGAGGCTTTTGCCGAGCAGGTCCTCCCCCAGCCGCTCATCGAGCAGGTCCGGGCCCGCTACCACGACATGGAACTGGTCTCGGCGCTGCGGGCATTCGGCCGTGCCGCCAAAGGCGACGCGGATTCCAGAAAGGCGTGGCGCTTCGTCTTCCACGTCGAGAATCTCGCCGCGCTCGGCCGCACCCACGACACCCTCGGGACCCTGGTGGACGAGCTCCTGTCGCAGCGGATCGGGAAGTACCGCAATCCCCTGGAGGAGCGGGCGGGGGAACTCAGCGATCCGGCCGACTATCCCGGTGCCGCGGGGCTGGCCGAGCGGATCGCCGCCACCGCCGCACCGGGCGGAGCGATCTGGGTGGAGCCCGACCGGGGCATCGAGATCCCGACGGTGCGCTTGCTTCAGGGCGCGCTCGGCGGCGACGTGCGGCGGCTCCTTCCCGGCGACCGTCCGCTTCCGGGCGACCTCGTCCTGCCCGCCGGCGCCTTCCGCCCGCTGGCTCTCTTCAAGGCGCTTCAGCTGCACCACTGCGGTGGCATGGAAGCCCCGTTCCAGGACTACGTGGCGTTCGATCTCGAGACCACCGACAAGGACATCGCCGACTGTGAGATCGTGGAGGTCGCCGCGGTCCGGGTACGGGGCGGGGTCGTGGTGGCGCAGTTCGAGGAGCAGGTACGGCCCAACCGGCCGATCAGCCCGGCGGCGAGCAAGGTGCATGGCTACTACGACCACGACCTGTGCGACGAGCCGCTGTTCGACCGGATCTGGCCTGCCTTCCGCGCCTTCGTCGGTGGTGACATTCTGGTGGCGCACAACGGGCAGGGGTTCGACATGCCGGTGCTGCGGCGGCTCGCCGCCGGACTCCCCGGCGTGGATGAGCTGGTCTTCTACGATACGCTCCCGCTGGCCCGCTCGCTGCTCGACGAAAGCGCGAAGCTCGAGGACTTGGCGCACCGGTTCGGCGTCGACGTGGGGCGCTCGCACCACGCGCTAGACGACGCCTCGGCACTCGCCGGGGTGATGCGGCATCTCGGGGCGCTGAAATTGGCGCGCGCCCGCCGGTCGGCGCTGGTGCAACTGCTCGGCTGGCTCGGACTGGCCCTGGCGCTGGACGACTCCGCCGAGCCGACGGCGGAGGAGCGCCTGCTGCGCGACGTGTCGCTCCCGGCCACGGTGGGCCGCTACGGCGACTGTCTCCAGGTGTATGCCGAGGAGCGGGAAGCGGCGGGCGCCCCGCCGGTGGAAGAGCTGGCCGAGCGCCTGGGAGGCGCCCGGTTGATCGAGCGGATCCGAACCCAGCGACCGGCCGAGGAACGATATCCGACGTCGGTGGCGCGGCTCTCCGCCCTGGTGCAGGCGAGCGCGGCGCCGACGCTGGCCGAAAGCATCGACCTGCTGCTCGGGAGGATCGCGCTCTCGCGCAGCGACGGCTCGGAGACCGATGAGCATCGGATCAACCTGCTGACCCTGCACTCCACCAAAGGGCTCGAGTTCTCACGGGTCTATGTCGTCGGCGCCGAAGACTCGGCAATGCCGGGATTCCATGCGCTGAACGAGAACCGGGAACAGGAGATCCAGGAGGCGCGCCGGCTGCTCTACGTGGGAATGACCCGGGCCAAGGACCGCCTCGTGCTCACCCGGGCGGAGCGACGGGGCGGCCGCCCGACCGGCGGGGCGATGCTGCTGCGGGAGGCGGGACTGGAGGCGGAGTCGCCGGAGCAACCGGCATCTCGGCGGTAATGTCCGCCGCCGCGATCTGCAGCGCCTCGCTGCTCTCGGGCGGCTCCGCCTCCGACTTGCTCCCGATCGAGCGGGTGAGCGGAAGAGTGCCAAGCACCAGAACGCCGGCGATCCAAAACGGCACCCCGACACCGAAGCGGTCCATCAGCAGGCCGGCCGCGATGGGGAAGGCGACCCGCGACACGCCCCCGAAAGTGTGTTGCACCCCCATGTAGAGGCCGCGCTCCGGTCCGGGCACCACCCGGGTGAGCAATCCGGTGACGCAGGGAAAAAGGAACGCCGTTCCCAGGGGCATGAGAGTGAATCCCGCCGCGAGCGCCGCACTGCCGTGGCCCAGCCCGGTTGCGATCAATCCCGCCGCCAGGATCAGGATACCCAGCCGCGCCAGTCGCGCTTCGCCGAGCCGATCCACCGCCCGCCCCAGCACCAGCGCGCGCACCACCACGCCCATCCCGCCGAGATACATCACGAAATAGCCGACGGTGCGCTCGGTCACACCGAGCCGGTCCTCCAGCAGGAGTGGCACGATCTGGATGGTGCCGTAGAAGGCCCCGATGCCTACCGCGTAGATCCAGATGAGTCGCGGCGCCGGCTCCTGCCAGCGGGCGAGGACGTGCGCGATGGCCTCCCGGCCGGTGGTCCGCGGGGCAGCGCGAGCGGCCGGCGCCGGCGCGCGGTGCGATTCGCTGAGGAATTGCCAGGCGAAGAGCGCGACCAGGGTCGCGAGGCCGGCAGCCCCGAGGCCCACGAACTCCTGCCCGCCAAGCGTGATCATGAGGGAGCCGAACGCCGGGCCCGCCACCGCGCCCAGGCTGGTGATGGCGGAGAGCCACCCGAGACTCTTGGTGCGTTGCTCCGGCGACGAGACATCGGCCACGTAGGCCTGGACCACGCCGATGGTGCCGCCGCCGATTCCCTGAACCACCCGCGCCGCGAGCAGCGCCGGCACCGACTGGGCAAAGGCGAACAGGATATAGGCCGCGGCGGTGGATGGGGGCGATCGTGCACCTCCAACCCGATGCCGTGGCCGAGTCCGTGCGCCATGTAGAGAAACGACTGGGTGCAGGCCACCGGGTTCCCGGTGCATTGCTCGGCCCAGGGCGGATCGAAGGTGGCATCGACCCCCTCCGTGAGTCCGAGCCGGGCCACGCCGCGCGCGACCACCTGACGGGCCGCGTCGCGCCAGGATGCGAAGGAGCCCCCCGGCCTCGCGGCCTTCTCGGCGGCAGCCTGGGCATCGCGAACGATCTGGTAGACCGCGCGCTGCTCCGCGCTGAAGCGCCCGGTGGCGGGAAGGGTGCGGGTGACGTCGGCGGCGTAGCCGCCGAACCCGGCGCCCACGTCCATCACCACCACGTCGCCCTGCTCGATCCGTCGGTCGTTGGCGTTGTAGTGGTATTGGGTGGAGTTGGGACCCGAGCCGATGATGGAGACGAACGCGGTGCCGTCACCCCCGTTCCGGCGGAACGCGGACTGGAACATGGCTTCCGCCTCGTACTCCCACATGCCCGGCCGCAGCGCGCGCATCACGTCACGGAGGCCGGTCACCGTGAGATCGATGGCTCGGCGGAGCATCGCCCGCTCGGCGGGGCTTTTCCGGGTGCGGAGGCTGTCGAGCGTCGGATGCGCGTCGCGCAGCGTGACAGCGGGGTGCCCCTCGGCGAACCGGCGCATGAAGTGCGCGCCACGGGTGAGCGAGTCGCTCTCGGTGGCGTCGGCGGTGGCAAAGTCGCGCAGGGTGTAGAAGGGAAGGCCGCTCGCCGCGAGCGAATCGAGCTGCCCCGGCAGCGCGCCGATCGAGCGGGCGTCGACCCCGGTCCGCCGGGCGACCACGGCCGAGTCGGGCGGAAAGCCGTCGTACAGGGCGCGCCGCGGGTCCCGCTCCGAGGTGAACAGCGTCGCGCGGCTTGCCCCCGGCCGGACGACCAGCACGAGCGCCGCATCGGGCTCGAGAAACCCGGTGAGATAGCGGAAGGCGGGGAGCTGGGTAAAGCGGTCGGGGCCAACCGGCGTGCGGCCTCCGAAGGCGACGACGACCCCACTGTCGAGGCGCGCCGCGAGGGAGTCGCGGCGAGCGGCGTATTCACCAGCGGCGATGGTCTGGGCCGCGAGCGTCGCCGGAAAGACGACGCTCGACAGGATCAGGGACCGAGGGAGACGCATGCAAGGCCTGGTTCGAGGGTGGAACGGGGCGGGAGGCTGGTGCTTTGACTACGAGGCCGGCCTCCCTCGGGTTGCAGCGTGGGCTGTCACCCGGAATCGATCAACCCGCGGCCGCCTCGAGGGGGATCTTGTCGGCGTTTCGCGAGAGCCATTGATCGAACGACTGCAGCTCGGGGTTGAGCGATCGGCTGAAATCCACGCTCCTGGCGCCCCGGAAGTGGTCGTTGAAGTCGCGCTTGAACTGGAACATGTTCCCCAGGTCGTCAGCCCCGGGGAACGGAAAGCTCCGGTAAACCTCCGGTGAGACCCCCTGGTACGTCACCTGCTCCCCGAGCGCGCGGGTGAGCCCGGCGGCCATCTCCTCCCCGCTCAGGTGCTCACCCGTGATCCCCACGGTCTTGCCGATGAACTCCCGGCCCCGCTTGAAGATTCCGTGCGCGCACTTGCCGATGTCCTCGGCCGCGATGCCGGGCAGCTTCTTGTCGCCCATGGGCAGTACCAGCGCCAGCTTGCCGCCGGGCCCCCGCTTCGGCCCGGCGC
>JACCRH010000442.1 GCA_013813675.1 Gemmatimonadales bacterium | reverse complement strand
TGAGTGCCGCGACGGCCGCCTCGTGCGACCGGTTCGCGAATGACCGTCAAGAGCTGGACCGGCATGAGCCGGCGCGCATATCATAGCGCGAGGCCAGGTTGCCCGCCGTGATCACCCTCACCCGCCGGGCGAGGCTCGGATCCGACCCAGGCGCGTGATGGCCTGACGGGCGCGCGCCTTCCCGCCCGCCCCGGATAGCCGTACTATCATGGCACCTCCCACCCTACCGGAACGCATGGCGACCGCACCCGTGTCCCGCCCCACGCCCGAGGCATCGGGGTTCAATCCGTTCGTTCCCCCCAGCCAATCCCCGGCCGAGCTGACCGTCCGGGCGGTCGCGCTGGGAGCGATCTTCGGCATCGTGTTCGCCGCCTCCAGCGTGTACCTGGCGCTCAAGATCGGCCTCACGGTCTCGGCCTCGATCCCCATCGCGGTGCTCGCCGTGGCCTTCTTCAGGACACTGGGCAAGTCCACCATCCTGGAGAACAACATCGTGCAGACGACCGGCTCGGCCGGCGAATCGATCGCCGCCGGCATCGTCTTCACCCTCCCCGCCATCCTGCTCCTGGGCTACGACTTGACGGTGGGCAAGGTGGCGATCGTGGCGGTGGTCGGCGGCGTGCTCGGCGTGCTGCTCATGATCCCGCTTCGGCGCGCGCTCATCGTCAAGGAGCACGGCCGCCTGACCTACCCCGAAGGCACCGCCTGCGCCGAGGTGCTGATCGCGGGGGAGAGGGGTGGTGTCCAGGCGCGGCGGCTCTTCCAAGCCTTCGGGATCGCCTTCGGATACAAGTTCCTGATGGCGGGGCTGCGAGGCTGGAAGGAGTACCCCGGGTGGACCTCGCGGTCGTACCAGGGCGCGTCGATCTCGGCCGAGGTGTCTCCCGAGCTGATGGGCGTGGGCTACATCATCGGGCCTCGCATCGCGGGGTATCTCTTCGCCGGCGGCTTCCTGGCGTACATGGTCCTGATCCCGGCCATCAAGCTGTTCGGCTCCGGCCTGACCGAGCCGATCTTCGCCGAGCCCAAGCTGATCGCCGACATGAGTCCGGGAGAGGTGCGGGCGCACTTCGTCTTCTACATCGGCGCGGGCGCGGTGGCCGCGGCCGGCATCATCGCCCTGGTCCGGTCCCTTCCCACCATCGTCTCGGCCTTCCGCTCGGGCTTCGACGACCTTCGCGGCAGCCTGGGCGAGGCGGCCTCCCGGATCCGAACCGACGTCGACCTTCCGATCTGGATGACGCCGGTCGGGGCGGTGGTGTTGGCGCTGGTGCTCACCGTGCTGCCGCAACTGGCGGTGAACCTGCTGGGGGCGGCGCTGATCGTGATCTTCGGGTTCTTCTTCGTGGTGGTCTCCTCCCGGATCACCGGCGAGATCGGGGTCAGCGCCAATCCGATCTCCGGTATGACGATCGCCGCGCTGATCGGGACGGCGGCCATCTTTCTTCTGATCGGTTGGACCGGGGTGGACCACCGGGTGGGGGCCATCACCATCGCCGGCGTCATCGCGGTGGCGGCGGCGAACGCGGGGGCCACCAGCCAGGACCTCAAGACGGGTTTCCTGGTCGGCGCCACGCCTCGCCGGCAGCAGATCGCCATCCTGGTCGGCGCGGTGACCTCGGCGCTCGCGATCGGCTGGACCCTGGCCCTCCTCAACAACACCTACACCACCATCGTCCCCGAGCGACACCCTGGCGTCACCCTGGTCGCGGGAGCGCCGGAAGCCGGGGACCGCTCGGTCACCACGCTGGGCGAGACCATGCGCCACGACGGCCGGGAGTGGGATGTCGTCCGGGTGAATCTACCCACCGAAGGCGTCCAGTCGGGGAAATACCTGATCGACCCCACCACCAAGGAGGTCGCATATTTGGTGGATCCGGGCATCGGCGGCCGCATCCGCGAGATCGACGGGCGCCCGATCACCAAGCTCGATTCTCCGAAGGCGACGATCATGGCGCTGGTGACCGACGGTATCCTCACCCAGAAGCTCCCCTGGGGATTGGTGCTGATCGGGGTCTGTCTCACCATCGCCATCGAGCTGATGGGTCTCCAGTCGCTGCCGATCGCCGTCGGGGTGTACCTCCCGATCTCCACCTCGGCCTCGATGTTCGCGGGCGGAATCATCCGCTGGCTGGTGGAGCGGCGGCGAGCCGGCGGAGGAGAATCCATCGCCCAGGTCGAGTCGGGACCAGGTGTGCTCTTCTCCAGCGGACTCATTGCGGGCGGCGCCATCGCGGGCATCGCGATCGCGGGGATCGCCGCGGCGCTGGTGGCCCGGGCGGACGCGGCGCAGGTCCCGGCGGCGGAATACCTGGCGCACCTCGTCGGACTGCAGGAGAGCCTGGGGGCGATCGCCCAGAGCGACCTGGTGTCCCTGGCGATCTACGCCGGGCTCGGCTTCGTGCTCTACCGGATCGCGAGTCGCTGAGTGCCGCCCCGCGGGTCGGTGTCGTCCGCTACCAGCGCCAGGATCATTCACGGGGCGCTGGCGACCGGCGTCCTGATGTTCTGCCTGGTGGCGTGGTTCCTGGGACGGAGCTCGGCGCTGCCGGTGTACGCGCTGCCGGACCGCCGGGTGCTCTACATCGCGCTCTTCCTGGTGAGCGCGGTGCTGTTCGGGGCCGCCATGTTCACCGCCGACCGCCTCGGCCGTCCGTCGCCGGGGATGTCGCAGGACGAGTGGTGGCGGGGCAACCTCGGCAAGGCGGTCGCCATCTGGGCCATGGTCGAAGCTCCCGCCATCCTGGGACTGATCGCCTACACGCTCACTCATGACTTCCGGGCGCTG
>JACCRH010000415.1 GCA_013813675.1 Gemmatimonadales bacterium | reverse complement strand
TCCGCGTCGCCGATGACCGCCACCTCTGGGCCGGGCGGTACGACGAGACGCTGGAGGAGGTGTTCCAGGTGCAGAGCCGGATCGCGGAGCAGGTCGCCGCGGCGCTCGACCTGGCGCTCAAGGCGCCTGACCACGAGGCCCTCGCCGCCAAACCTACCGGGAACCTGCGGGCGTACGATTTCTACCTTCGGGGAAACGATTACCTCGACCGCCCCGGTGATCCCGACGCGCTCCGCACGGCAGCGGAGATGTACGCCAAGGCCACCGCGCTCGACCCCACCTTCGCGCTCGCCTTTGCCCGGCTCGCGCGGGCCCACATCTGGCAGTTCCACTTCTCGGAACGCACCGGGGAACGCCTGGCCGACGCGAGACGGGCCGCGGATTCCGCGCTCCGGCTCCAGCCCGATCTGCCGGAGGCCCACCTCGCGCTGGGGCAGATCCACTACTGGGGCGAGCTGGACTACGATGCGGCGCTCCGGGAGTTCCGCACCGCGCAGGCCGGTGATCCGGGGAACGGCGACCTGGCGTGGGCTCGCGGGCTGGTCGAGCGCCGCCTCGGGCAATGGGACGAGTCGCTCGCGGACCTGCGGCGGGCGGTGGACCTGGACCCCAGGTCGGCGGTCAAAGCTCTCGACCTTTTCGAGGTCTACCTGCGACGGCGCGACTACGGCGAGGCGGAGCGCTACCTCAGCCGGGCACTGGAGCTGGAGCTCGATTCACCGGCCTACATCTACAAGGCACTGCTGATCGTGGCGCGGGACGGCAATCTCGCGGCAGGCGCGGAGGCTTTGAGGGAAGGAATTCGCAGGGCGGGCGCCGACGACATGGCCGTGTGGGTCGCGCAGTTCGACATCGGGGCCGCGCTCTGGCGGACCATGGACAGTTCGGCGCAGGCGGCGGTGGACCGTCTCGCTCTGTCGTCCTTCGGCGCCGACTCTGCCGGCTACTATCTGGCGAAGGCGAGGGCGCGCCGCTACCGGGGCGATTCGACGGTCAGCCGAGCCTACTTCGACTCCGCGGCCACCGTGTTGGAGGCCGCGATCCGAGCCCGGCCCGATGACCCCACCCTGCACGCCAAGCTGGCCGTCGCCTACGCGGGCCTCGCCCGCCGCGAGTCTGCCATGCGGGAGGGCCAGCGGGCCGTGGAGCTGCGGCCGCCGTCGAAGGACACCTGGCTCGGGGTCGACATGGTGCGCAACCTGGCCGTGGTGTACGCCACTCTCGGAGAAGCCGACTCGGCGGCGAAGCAACTCCGCTTCCTGCTCACGGTGCCCTCGTGGATCTCGATTCCGGGACTCGGGGCGGATCCGACCTGGGATCCGATCCGGCGGGACCCAGCATTCCGGCGCCTGCTGGTTAGGGGAGACTGACCCTTCGGGGCGCCGTCACCCTGGTTCGACGCCCTGGCGGGAGCTACTGGTTCGCTATATTATTAACACTTAATAATCAAGGCAACCCCTTGTCCCCGGCTACGATACTTTCGATCTCCCTGCCCTCGGACCTGCGGCACCGGCTGGACGCCGAGGCCGAGCGTCAGCGGCGGTCGCGGAGCTTTCTGGCAGCGGAGGCGATTCGCGAATACCTCGCTCGGCAGGACCGGCAGAGCTTCACCGAGGCCCGCGAGCGCACCCTGCGGGACGGCCTCGCCCTCTCGCCTACCGAGCGCCTCCGGCTGTCGGAGGATCTGTGGGCGGATCTCGCGCGGGGGCGCGACCTTGCCGATCCGTGGACGGCTGGCTTCGACACCTTCGACGAATACGAGCGTTGGCGGCGACAGAGCGGGGCAGGGGCAGGCTGACCGCGCCCTCCGTCTCGCGGCTTCTCACCGTCTGTCGTCTGCTCAACGCCGCCGGCGTTCGCTACGTGATCGTCGGCGGATTCGCGCTGGCGCTGCACGGCGCGATTCGCGCCACGAAAGACGTGGACGTACTCATCGAGCCGACGGTGGACAATGCCCGCCGGGCTCTCGATGCCCTTCGGGGACTGACGTACGGCATCGCCCGGGAGCTCGACCCCGCCGACATCATCGCGAAGCCCATCACCATCATCGGTGACGACCCTCGAGTCGATCTGCTGACGCTGGCCTGGAGCGTTCGCTACGCCGATGCGGCGCCCACCCTGTTACGGATCCCCATCGAAGACGTCGAGATTCCGGTTGCGGATCTCGATACGCTCATTCGCTCCAAACAGACCGGCCGCCTGCAGGATCGCGCCGACTTAGAGACGCTCGAGCAGCTCAAGCGGCTGGGGCCAAGCTGAACCTGAGTGCGCCCGATCGATTCTAGACGCGGGTGACCCGCCACTGGCCTCGCACCCGATAGCAGCCACGGTGATCCGCGAACCTGAACTCCCCCACTCCTCCGGTGGCCTCGCCATCGGCCGACAGGCTGGCAAACGCGAGTCCGGGCGAGAACCCCTCGTCGTGAAATGCCTCCGTGAGCCACTGTACGAATTGCTCGACGACCCGCCCCACCACCTGGGAGATCGGAGGCGCATGCGCCCTGGTGACAGGGGTCTCGACCGCTCGTTGGAAGACCGGAGCGGCCTTGGACCAGGCCTCGCACAGGCCCTGGTAGAATCCGGCCCGGTCACCCACCTGCAGGAGCGCCACCACCCCATAGGGACCGGCATGACCCACCGATGCCCCGGAGACGAGGAAGTCGCAGAGTTTCCGTCCGTGGATGCCATAGTCTTTGAGCTGCCCGGTCTCGAAGTCGTCGCGCACCAGGAATTGACCGATCCTCCGGATGCCGCCGCCCGAATCGACCGCCAGCCCACCCAGGTGGACCTCCTCGCCACTCGACGCCTCCGGCATCGTCTGGCGGAGGCAACCGACCTCGGTGATGTAGAAGGCGATGTTGGTCTCTACGAGGAAGGCTCGGCCCATCTCCGCCGCACCCGGGAAGCCACCGGGGGACTGGGCGACGCGCACTGTGAGGCGGAGGCGCTCTGGTTTCTCGCGCGCGCCGAGGTGGAGAGCGGAGGTCATCCGGAGGGCACCCTTCTCCTCGAGCGCGCGCTCGACCTGGTGCGCGGCGTCGGCGATCGCGATGACGAGTTCCGGATGCTGGTCGATCTCGCCGGGGCCCACTCCGCCGCCGGCGATCATTCCGGCGCGCTTCGAAGCGCCGACGATGCGGCGCTTATCGCCCAGTCGCTCGGCAG
>JACCRH010000381.1 GCA_013813675.1 Gemmatimonadales bacterium | reverse complement strand
GACGGGGCGTGCAGCGGATGACGCCGACCAGGAACCGGAAGCGGAGGCCGGGGATGCAGACCACCGGCCCGCCCCGGTCGAGGCAGCGCAGCGAGTGCTCCACTACGGCGCGCGCGCTCATCCAGGCGAAGCCGGGCAGACGGTCGGGCGCGGCCATCCGCCCGTGGAACTCGGTGCGGGTGAAGCCGGGGCAGAGGGCTTGGACCCGTACGCCGGTGCCGGCCAGCTCCGCCGCCAGACCCTCGCTGAACGTCGTCAGGTACGCCTTGGTTGCGCAGTAGTTCACGTTTCCGGCCGAGTACACGAACGAGGCCACCGACGACACGTTGATCACGGCGCCGGAACGGTTCCGCACCAGCACCGGCAACGCCGCCTGGGTAAGGCGCATCGGCGCGAGGGTGTGGAGCCGGACCATGGCCACCTGCTTCTCGGGGTCCGCCTCGACCAGCCTTCCCCGGGTCCCGAAGCCGGCGTTGTTCACCAGCATCGCCAGACGCGGCGAGGCCGCCATCCGCTGCCCCAGCCGGAGCACGGCGCCGTCGTCGGTGAGGTCCGCGGGGAAGGCTTCGGCTTCCACTCCGTGAGCCGACGCGAGGGTGGCGGCCACGTCGGTGAGACGGCCGAGGTCTCGAGCGACCAGCAGCAGGTCGTACCCTCGCCCGGCTAACTGCTCGGCAAACTCGCGGCCGATCCCGGCGGTCGCACCGGTCACGACGGCGAGCCCTCGGCTCACCGCTGGAGTCCGCTCCGTGCCGCCGCCTCCAGCGGGCGGACGTCCCTTCCGCGCCCGAGGGACCGCAGCCGCACAGCCGCCTCGGCCAGCACATCTTCGGTCTTGCAGAAGACGAAGCGGACCAGCGACCGTCCCCCTCCGCCCTCTCGGAAGAAGCTCGATCCCGGCACTGGCGTCACCCCGACTTCGCGGGAGAGCCAGACGGCGAACTGGGTGTCGTCGAGCGGGGGTCCCCCTGGCGTAACCAGTTCTGCGAGGCCGGAGAAATCCGCCAGGATGTAATACGCCCCTTCGGGGCTGACCGAGCGGAATCCGGCCTCCTCCAGCGCGCCGTGAAGCAGGTCGCGTCGCGCCCGGTAGCCGTGGGCCAGCTCCCGGTAAAAGCCCTGGTCGAGATGCTCGAGGGCGTCGGCCACTCCCTCCTGCAGCGGCGCGGGCGCCCCGACGGTGAGGAAGTCGTGCACCTTCCGGATCGCATCGGTCAGTTCCGCGGGCGCCAGAATCCAGCCAACCCGCCATCCGGTCACGCTGAAGGTCTTGGACGCGCCGCTGATGGTGACCGTGCGCTGGCGCATTCCGGGAAGCGTGGCGATGGGGATGTGCTCGCCGGCGTAGCGGATGTGCTCGTAGATCTCGTCGGTCACCGCGAGGACGTCGTGCTGGACGCAGAGGTCGCGGATCGCCTCCAGCTCCGTCCGGCTGAGCACCCGGCCCGAGGGGTTGCTGGGCGTGTTGACCACGATCGCGCGGCTCTTGGAGGTGAAGGCCGCCGCCAGCCGCTCGAGGTCCAGCGGCTGGCCGGGATCCAGTGGTACGTAGACCGGCCGGGCGTCGGCGAGAATGGTATCGGGCCCGTAGTTCTCGTAGAAAGGCTCGAAAACGATCACCTCGTCTCCCGGGTCCACCAGCGCGAGCAGGGTGGCGATCATCGCCTCGGTGGCGCCACAGGTAACGGTGATCTCCCGATCGGGGTCGGCATCGAGCCCGTACCGTTCCGAGTAGGCCCGGGCCAGGACCGTACGAAGCCGGTGCGCTCCCCAGGTAATGGCGTATTGGTTGATGTCCTCGCGGATGGCGCGGACCGCCGCCTCCTTGAGCGCGTCGGGCGCCGGAAAGTTGGGGAATCCCTGGGCCAGATTGAGGGAGTTGTGCTCGCGTGCGAGCCGCGTCATCCCCCGAATCACCGACTCGCGGAAACCGTGGGTGCGACGGGCTGTGCTCACTGGGACTCCGGGCAGGGATGGCTGAAGACTAGCGTGGCCCGAACGTTGCCGCATCAGCCACCCATGAACCCTCCCAGCTTTATCGACCTCCACAGCCACCTGGCACCCGGGGTGGATGACGGCTCCGCCTCGGTGGAGGAATCGTTGACCTGCCTCGCCGCCCTCCGGGCCGAAGGGGTAGGCGCCCTGGTCACCACGCCCCACCTGCTGCTCCCCCATCTGGCCACCGATTCGGACATCGACGCCCAGCTTGACTTCCACCGCCAGGCCTTCGACGAGCTGGCGGAGGCGGCCTCGGGGCGCCGGGACCTGCCGGCCATCGGACTGGGCCAGGAAATCTGGGCGCCCGACGCCGCCCAGATCCGGCGGGTGGTACGCCGGACCGACGTGGGCCTGGGCAGGGGACGGTTTCTTCTGGTCGAGTTCGGCTTCGACCTCAAGGGCACCCACGAGGACGTGGTCCGCGCCGTGCTCGACGCCGGCCGCGGGATCGTGGTGGCCCATCCGGAGCGCTACCGCTACCGGCCAGGTGTCCCCCCGCTCGAGCAGATGCGCCGGTGGCGGGAGCTGGGGGCGCTATTGCAGGTGAATGCTGGGAGCTTCAACGGACACTACCGCAACCAGAATTCGGCGGCGGAGGGCCTGGCCTGGGGCATGGTGGAAGCGGGGATGGTGGACCTGGTTTCGACCGACCATCACGGCATCCGGCGGATGGGAGTGTCCCTGCGGGAAGCGTTCGAGGCCCTGGCCGGCCGTGGCGAGCAGGAGCTCGCGGAACGGGTCTTGGCCAGGGCCCCGGGTCAGGTCGTGCGCGCCGACCTGGTCGCTGGAGACAGCGAGGTGGTCAGTTCTCCTGGGGCAGTCGGGTCGTCCCGATCGCCTTGAGCAGGTAGCCCATCGGGCCGGCCGATTCCTCCCCGCCGGCGATGCGGGCCGAGTCGACGGCCGCGTTGACACTGCGCCGCAACTCGCCATACTCCCGGGCGATGGCCTTATCCTCGAAGTGAATCTGGTCATCCACCAGCTTGTAGGTGCCGGCCTCGGCGCTCAGAACCGCCAGCACGCTGTCGATACCCGCGACAAGCCGATCGGTCAGTGAGACCAGAGCCGGCGACTCCTTCCCGCCCTCGCGGGAATACCAGCGCTTCGCCGTCTTGGGCGACCAGCCGAGATCCTTGGACAACGTGGTGAAGGAGTCCTGGAACTCCCGCTCGATCGCGCCTTCCTGCTCCCGGTAGACCCGGATGAAGTTGGCGACGCCGGCGAGATTGAGCCGGGTGTCGGTGATCCCACCATCCGGGGTGAGCCGGGGGGAGGCAAAGAGCTGGTTGAGCCGCGCCACCCGTATGCCGCTGCCGAGCCGGCTGCGGCTGCTGTCGTAGGCCTTGCCGTATGCGGCGAGGAGGCCTTCGATCGTTTTGCCGTCCGGTTCATCTGCGGGAACCGGCGCGTCGATCGTCAGGTCGAGCGACTTGGCCGCGAGCTGCGGTGCCTTCGGCAGCTCGACCGGCGGCTTCCCCGGCGAGAACGACGGCTCGTCCCGGTAGGCTTCCTCGGCGCTCCACGCGGTCGAGGAGCTCGCCAGGGAGACCACCTGCGACGAATCGGTCTGCTTGGCGGCCGGCGCCGTGGGCGCCTCACCCGGCTTGCCGGCGGCATTGGCCGACCAGCTTGGACGCGGGCCGGAGAAGGCGAGCTGTATGCCGAACATCAGGAAGAGACCGCTGATCCCGAGGGTGACCGGCCGGCGCCACGGACTGCCACCGTTGCTCCCGTCGCCCGCATCCTGCCCTGACTCAGGCTCGGCTCCCGGATCCGAATCGGGAGCGGCTTCGACCTCAGTAACCGAGCTCTCCAGCGTCTCGGCCTGATCCGTCAAATAGGTCCAGTCGCTCCGGTCCGCCGGGTGCCCCGGCTTCTCGGCCACGATCGCCTTGTACTGCGGGTGCAGGGTGATCGAGATCCATTTGGAGGTGGACCGGTGATAGATCCTCGAGAGACCGTCCACTTCGCCGCTCCGGATCGCGGCGGTGAGGTCGTCGCCCGTCCGGTAGAGCTCTTCTTTGCCGGGTCTCAACTCCACGAGATACATGACACACGCTCGACGGTTTGCGGATGCCGGCGGAGGGCGCCGGGTGATCCAGGGATGGAACGAATGGCCTGACGGAAATCTGCGGGTGGTCCAGCCCTCCAAGTGCCAGTTTCGTGCTCCACCGGGGGCCTCCCGGGGAGGCGGGCTCGGCCGAGTTCCAGGGCCGGCTGGTAATGCAAGATATGGTAATTGCTTATCGCTGTGGGCCGGACGGCTGGGGGGTTGGGCGGTGGCCCCGCCCCACTCCATTACCCTCCCGCCTGGTGGGGCCGGTGGGGTGCGTTTTTCCGGAGGGCGCGGTGGAATGCAAGATGTTTCCTTCCCCCTCCCGATTGATTAGTCTGCTTGTGGATCCCGCTCCGGCCCCGGCCGGAGCCAGGCACGGACATAGCTCGCCGCCCCACCGCGGCGATCGGGGGACTGTATGACTAAGCGACAGCGCAAGTTCGACGACGCCGACTTCGATTTCGGCGACCGGGGCCGGGGTGCCGGCGTCACCACCATTTTCCTGGCGACCGCGCTCGGCGTGGGGATCGGCCTGCTGGCCGCGCCCGACGCCGGCCTCAAGACCCGGCGTCGTCTCCGGAAGCGGTTCGAGACGCTGGGCGAAGATCTCGGCGAGGGCCTCGAGGAGATGCAGGGACTCAGCGGCCGCGCGCGGGAACGGATGCGGGACCGGCTCTCCCGGATGAAGAAGCGTGGCGAGGACGCGTGGGAGGGTCTGGAAGACCGGTGGCACGGCGAGGAGGAAGAGGAGGATTCCGGTGCCTTCGGCGCGGTGCTCGCGGTGGCGGCGGGCGTCGCGGCCACCTACTTCCTCACCAGCGATCGCGCCGCGCCGGCACGGTCCCGGGTACGGGAAACCGCCGAGACGGTGCGGCGTCAGGCCACCGACCGCTGGGAGCAATACCAGCAGCAGCGAGGCGAAGCCCGAGGCAACGGCCAACCCGGCAATCCAGGCGAAACCCGATCGGGCGCAATCCCGTCCGATGAGTCCCCCCAGGGGAGCTGAGGGATCACCCGAGGATCGTCGGCACAAACGGCCCCTGAGGGGGCCGTTTTTTCATGGGGAGGTAGAGACTTGAACCGCCACCGGGTCTTCGCCGGCGTGGTGATCGCGCTGCTTCTCCTGTCGGGCGGCGCCACGCTGTGGATGGCGACCTGTGGTCTCGCCCGATGCCCGTCGGCCGAGCAGCTTCGGGGATTTCGTCCCAGCGAGGGGAGCCGGGTCCTCGACCGCAACGGCGCCCCCCTGGGACGGCTCGCCTCCGTCCGCCGACTCAACGTGTCGCTCGAACGGGTGCCCCGGCATGTGCGCGCGGCGTTCATCGCGGCCGAGGACCGGCGATTCTACTATCACGGCGGCATCGACTGGCGCAGCGTGGGACGGGCGCTGGCGCGGAACTTCAGTTCCCTCTCGGTGCGCGAGGGGTTCAGTACCATCACCATGCAGGTGGTGCGAAGCGCCTTTCTGCCCCACCTGTCACAGGAGCGATCGCTCCGGCGCAAGCTGATCGAGATCGAGCTGGCCCGCCGCTTGGAGTGGGCGCTGCCCAAGCAGCGGATTCTCGAGCTCTACCTCAACGTCATCTATCTCGGCGACGGCACCTATGGCGTCGAAGCGGCGAGCCGGGACCTCTTCGGCAAGAGCGTGGGTGCCTTGACGGTCGGCGAGGGAGCTCTCCTGGCCGGTCTGGCGCGCGGGCCCTCGATCTATTCGCCGCGCCGCCACCCCGATCGGGCGCGGGGCCGACGGGGTGTCGTGCTCGGCCAGATGGCGCGGGAGGGATACCTGAGCCCTCGCGGCGTCGAGCGCGCGGGCGAGGAGCCGCTTCGGCTCGCGGCCTCCGGCTGGAAGCCGCGCCGCGAACTGTCCCAGGCGCTCGATCCGGTGCGCGCCACCGTGGACTCGATTCTGGGCGACGCGATCGAGATCGTCGGGGACGTCGTAGTGCACACCACGGTGGACGCCAAGGCCCAGCGCGCGGCGGAGCGGGCGGTGAGCGACCGCGCCGCCGCGATCGAACGCGGCAGTGGCGAGCGGTACCGCCGCCGGGCACACGAGCTGCAAGGCGCGCTGGTCGCGGTGGACCCGCGGAACGGTGAGATTCGCGCGCTGGTCGGTGGCCGGCACCCGGTGCAGCGGGGGTTCAACCGCGCGCTCGGGGCGCGGCGTCAGCCGGGGTCGGCCTTCAAGCCCTTCGTCTTCGCCGCCGCGCTCGCGGACGGCTATACCCCGGCGAGCGTAGTGGACGACTCGCCGGTCGAGGTGGCCGACGGCTCGAAGGTCTGGCGGCCAGTCAACTTCGGAGGTGAATACGCCGGCTCGGTCACCCTCCGCCGCGCGCTCATGACCTCGGCCAATGCCGCTACCGTGCGCTTGAGCCGGGCGGTCGGGGAGCGCCGGGTGGCGGCGCTGGCACGGAAGGCGGGCCTTCGCGGCACCCTCGCGCCGGTGCCGTCACTAGCGCTCGGCGCGGTGGAGGTCACCCCGCTCGAGCTGGTCCTGGCCTACGCGCCGTTCGCCAACGGGGGCTACCGGGTGTCGCCCTCCCTGGTACGGCGGATAGAGCTGGCGGACGGTACCGTGCTGTGGCGGGCGCCGGAGCAAGAGCCCGAGCGTGTGCTGGGCGAAGCGGAGGCGTTCCAGATCACCTCGATGCTGCGCTCGGTGGTGGACGGCGGGACCGGCCATCTGGTGCGGGAGCTGGGTGTGCGGGGGCCGGTCGCGGGAAAAACCGGCACCACCAACAACGGCGCCGACATCTGGTTCGTGGGATACACCCCGACGGTAGTCGCCGGAGTCTGGTTCGGGTACGACGTGCCCCGGGCCATCGCCCCTAACGCCTCAGGCGGCCGTCTGGCCGCGCCGGCGTGGGCGGCGTTCTACAAGAATGGATGGGAGGACAAGTCGCCGGCCTCGGCGTGGGAGCCGCCCCTTGGCCTGATAAGCCGGACCATCGACGCCTACACCGGTGAGATTGCCAACGAGTGGTGCCCGACGACTCAACCCGAGTGGTTCAAGCCCGGGAGCGAGCCGGTTCGCATCTGCGCCCACCACCATGCGCCGCTGATCGACCGGCTGGAGCAATTCGGCCGCGAAGTGGGAGAGGCCTTGAAGGATCTGCTCGGGTTGTAGGTGTCATCGACTGCGAGGAACGCCTGGTAAGCAACGGGGTGAGCACCCCGCATCTCTGTCGATCTGTCCAGTTTGCCAGCCTGCCTCCGGCCTCGGTATCAACAGAGCCGGTGTCATCCTGAGCGCAGCGAAGGAGACCATGTGAGTCATGGCCCCTTCACTTCGTTCAGGGTGACATCAGAACGTTGCCGTATCCACCGGAAGGCTGTAGGGCGGATACTGGAGCAGCTCCTGGCGCACTTGGCGGGCGTTGCGCAGCACTTTCGAGGGGTAGCGGCTGCAGTTCGGGGTGTTGCTGCCGGTGACGCAGCCGTTGTAGCGCAGCAGGGCCCGGCGCACGTTGCCAGTGCGCTTCAAGTAGTACCCGAAGACGCGCGCGCCATGACAGATGTTCGACTCGACCTGCAGCAGGTCGTTGGAGTCGCAGTCGTACTCACCGGCGTGGAAATCCATCACCTGCATCAGTCCGATCGCGCCCTGGCTGCTTCGGGCCTCCGCGTCCAGCGGCGCATTCTCGGTGAGCAGCACGCCGGCCAGCAGGCTGGGCTCCACCTGCAGGTAGTTGGCCTCCTTCACTATCGCCCGCGCGATCCGCTCCGAGATCTCCCGTTCCCGCGTCCGGCTGAAGAAGATCCGCGCCAGCGGCCAATGCTCGAATCGGGCGACGACCTGCCGCTCGAGCGCCGCGCTGTCCACCCGAGCCGGGACCTTGAAGGGAGTTGCGGCCGGCCGGGCCAGGACCAGGCTGGCGACCTGCCGATCGGAGACCGGGGAGACCGGCGGCGTCCACTGGACCGCCGCGACCATCAGCGTGAGTGACAGCGCGACCATGAATGGGCGGCGTGGCGCGTCGATACCGCGCACTGCGGCGCGTTCTGGCGAATTCATGTGAATGCGCCCTCCCCGATGCGACGTAAGCGGCGATGACAGTGGATTCGGGGAGAGTGTCAGCAAGAACCGGGCGACAGCGGGGTGTAAAACAATCGTACTGCCGAGAGACTTGACACTGATCCTCGTCATCCTGAGCGAAGCGAAGGAGACCATGCTGAGTCATGCCCCCTTCACTTCGTTCACGGTGACAGCGAGCGGAGCAGCGCGAGCATCCTCACATCGTAGGGATCGGGCGTGTCGTCGTCGTCCGCGACACTGTAGTTCTGCTGCGGGGTCTCCAGAATCAGAGGAATGCCCGAGCTTCGGCGATCCTCCAGCAGCCAGCGGAACGGCTCGGCGCCGATTTTCCCCTCACCGATCAGTAGGTGACGGTCCTTGTTGGCGCCGAGCCCAGCTTCGCTGTCGTTGAGGTGGAAGAAGGCCGGGGGCGACCCCGCGGCCGATTCGAACTCGCCAAGGATGCCTCCCAGCGCGGCGGCGGACGCGGTGATGTCATGTCCCGCCGAGAAGAGATGGCAGGTGTCGAGCCCGTAGCCGGTGCGATGGCGGAGCGCCGGGGGTACCCCGGCCAGCATGCCGGCCACTTCCTCCGGCGTCTTGCCCATGGTCATGCCGGCCCCGGCGGTGTTCTCGATCAGGATTTTGGTCTCCCCCGGCACCGCCTCGAGGGCCCGGGTGATGGCCAGCGCGACCCGTACCAGCGCCGCCGCACGGTCGCCATCGGTGGCGGCCCCGGGGTGGAAGCAGAGGGCCCCGACCCCCAGGGCGGTGGACCGCTCCAGCTCCTTTCGGAGGCCCGCCGCCGCCCGCCCCCATTTCTCCTCCTCGGCGGTGGCGGTGTTGAGCACGTACGCGGAGTGCACCAGCACGTTGGCCGGCTCGATGCCGGCCGTGCGCAGGGCCTCCCGGAACCGCTGCACCCGCTCGGGCCGGATCGACGTCTTGTCGCCGTAGTACTTGGGAATGGCGGTGAAGATCTGCAGCGCGTGCATCCCGGCTCGGCCCGCGCGGAGCGCGGCCATGTGGATACCGCCGTTGTCCACGGTGTGCGCGCCGATGATGCGACTCATGACGCGGAGAGCAGCGAGGCGGGCGTCGCGCGAGTGGCCCGCCAAACGGGCGGCAAGGCGCCGAGAAGCGTGCTCAGCAGAAGAATCACCCCGAACCTGATTACCAGCGCCACGTCCCAAGGGTCGAGGCCCACCACCAGGTCCGCAAGCTCGCTCCAGACCGCCCCGCCGAACCATACGCCGCCCGCCAGGCCCGCAAAGCTGACGGCCGCCGCACGGAGCATCACGTAGGCCACGGCCTGGCTGCGCCGGGCGCCGAGCGCCCGGCGCAGTCCCAGCTCACCAAGCAGGGAAGCGACCCAGAGCCGAGTCACCGCCATCGAGCCGAGCGCCGCGATGCCCAGCATGGCCCAACCCTGCAACCCGAACCGCGCGGCGAACCAGCGCAGCGGCGCTGCCTGGCCGGCGACCAGCGCGCCCACCGAGGTGACCGAGGCATCGAGTGCCCGATAGCCCAGCGCGCTCCGCACGACCGACCGCACCGAGTCCTCGGCGCCGCCCCGCCGGCCGGTGAGCAGGTCGACGGCCCCCGGAGGATGCTGCAGGACACTCAGGTAGACTGAGTACCTCGGCTGAAACGCGCCGCCCAGTCCGCCGGCGGGAGCATCGTCTACCACCCCGACCACCGTGGACCAGCGGTTGCCGTCGTCCACTACACGGATGCCGCGGCCCAGCGCCTGTCCGAACTGAAACTCTCTAGCCGCCAGGCCTCGGCTGATCACGGCGACTCGGGGGGCATCCCAGGAGTCGGCGCTGGCGATACCCCGCCCTTCCACCACGGTCACGCCCAGCAGCTGAAAACTGTCCGCGCTGACGAACCGGTGGGTGGCAGGCTTCACCCGCCAACGGAGCTGCATTCCGCCCTCCGAACACTGCCCGCAGTCGGTGGTGACGGTGCCGACCGCACCGAGCCCGAGCAGGGTCCCCGGACTGGTGAGGCTCGCTTGACCGTGGTTCTCCGCCAGCGCGCGGAGCAGCGTCGCGTAGCGATGAGCCCGAGTCGCCGGGGCGGTATCCGGCATCGAGATCGAATAGACCGCCCCGTCGGCCGGCGCCGCCGAAGTCGCGGCCACCACCCGGGAGGCGTGGCGCGACAGCAGGGCACCCATCGTCAGCATCACCAGGCTCGCGCCGGCCTGAATCGCGCTCGGCATCAGCGGGGCCGGCGCATGCGGCTCGGCTTCACCGATCCGGCGCCGGGCAAAGAACACCGGAAAGGTGACGCCAAGGAACACCACGACCGCCAGCGCCCCCGCCCCCACCATACCGGGCCAGAATACTCCGCCACGCAGCGTGCCCGGCCATGCCGCCATCGCCACGGTCACCACTCCCCCGGCGATCCCGCCCGCCACGATTCCCGTCAGGGCAATGAGCCCGCCCTCCAGCAGCGCCGAGCTGAGGAGGCTACCCCGGCCGGCGCCCACCGCGCGGCGCACCGCGACTTCGCCGGTCCGCTCCGCCTCCCGGGCGAGAGAAAGGATCAGGATGGTGACCGCGGCGATGGCGAGGGTTCCCACGCCGGCCCCCAGAAGAAGGCCAGTCAGGGCGTCCACCGCGTCCTGTTGAGTGGCCGCGGGCGGCCGTACCCCGGCCCGCCAGGTCAGCCCGAGGTCGCCACCCCTGAGAGGCGGCAGGGTGAGGGTTCCGTAAGCCGAAATCGCCGGAATAGCGAAGCCCAGTCCCGCCGCGAACGCCGCGGCCAGAAGAGCCGGCGTCTTCCAGTACCTGACGACCTCGCCGCGGACCGAGACAGCGGCGACGGTGAGCGCGGCGGAAATGGTTTTCATGGACCTCCTGGTGATACTCCCCACAGACCCGACCACCGCTTTGCATCATACTGCAGTTCTCGCCTATTAGGCGAGTCGACCAGAATACACAGAGCTCATCAAACTCGTGGAGGTATCGTGGCACCCGACAGGAACGAATCGATCAATAGCTATATCACCGACATGCTCGCGCTCGAGGACCATATCGAGAAGGCGATCAAGGGCCAGCTCGAGGATCTGAAGGACTATCCGGAAGTCGTCGCCGAGCTGGGTGAGATCCACCGGAAGGTGGAGCACCACATCTCCGATCTCCGGCAATTGAGCGAGCGGCGGGGGGCCGGCGGCGTGAAGGAGACGGTGAAGCGTGCGGGGTCGGCAGCTCTGGGTGCGGCGGCCGGACTCATCGACCTGGTGAGAACCGAAGGCCTGCCCAAGAATCTGCGCGATGACTACACCGCGCTGAGCCTGGCCAACATCGGCTACGTCATGTTGCACACTACGGGGCTCGCTCTGGACGACCGGGAAGTCGCCGAGCTCGCCCAGCAGGGGTTCATCGACTATGCCGGAGCGGTCAGCCGGCTGACCGGACTCATCCCCGCCGCCGTCGTGGGCTTCCTCCAACAGGAAGGATTGCCGGCGCGGCAGGACGTGGTCCCGCAGGTCAAGCGGACGATCGAGGGCGTCTGGGAAAGTCAGCGCTCCAATACTTCCCGAACCGGCGAGCCGGTCGTGGCCCGGGAGCTCTAGCCCTGGCGATCCGCGGCGGTGCGGACCCGCGGTCGGGTCTCGCGCCGTCCGTTGGTCGCCTTGCGGTCCGGGCTCCGGCGGCAGTAGAAGAGCCGGGCAGGCATGATGTTTCGCGGCTCGAACTCCTGGTGGACGTGAGGGAAGACCTGGCGCAGGTAGGGCAGCACCGCCCGAGTGAACTGATACACCAGAAACGAGCCGTCGGGTTGCAGGACGTCATGCGTCGTCCGCAGGATCCGCTCGCGAAGCACCGGGTCCATCGTGGAGTAGGGGATCCCCGAGATCACGTAGTCCGCCCGAGCCAGCCCTCTATCCTGCAGGTTGTCCTGCGCCTCCGCGGCCGAGCCCTCGACGACGTGCAACCGGTCGTCGCGCAACGTGCGGCTCAGGTAGCGCGCGAAGTCACGGTTGGTGTCGATGGCCACCACCGTGCCGTCAGGTCTGAGGCGGCGCAGAATTTCGCCGGTGAAGGTGCCGACCCCCGGGCCGTACTCCACGATGGTGCCGGCTTTCCCCCAGTCCACCTGGTCGAGCAGCCGATTGACCAGGAAGCGCGAGCTCGGAATCAGCGAGCCGAGCATGCGCGGATGCTTGATGAAATTGCGGCTGAAGAGGGCGAGCGACGTCACGGCCGCACCATGGCGACCGCCGGGTCCAGCGCCGCCATCGAAAGTCCTGCGGAAACGGGCGTCATGTCGAGTCTCCTCGCTCGGTGACTGGGATGCTCGGGGTTCGGCCAAGCCTGAAGATTCAAGGCTTTGGACATCGGGACAAGGGGAGGCCCTGCTGAGCGGGCACTGGATCGGGACCTCGGGGTACGTCTACCCGCACTGGCGCCGAGGGGCGTTTTACCCCCAAGGGTTGCGGCAGCGCGACGAGCTGGCTCACTACGCGACCCAGTTTAGTACGGTCGAGCTGAATAATCCGTTTTACCGTCTGCCGGAACCGGAGACCTTCGACCGCTGGCGCGATGCGGTGCCCGAGGGATTCGTCTTCGCGGTAAAAGCGAGCCGCTACATCACGCACGTCAGACGGCTCCGCGACGCCGTTGAGCCGCTCGCGCTCCTTCTGGATCGTGCCCTCCGGCTCGGTCCCCAGCTCGGTCCGGTGCTCTTTCAACTGCCCCCGACGTTCGAGGTGGACCGCGACCTCCTACGAAACTTCATCGGCAGCCTCCCGGCAGATCACCGGTGGGTGATCGAGTTCCGCCACCCCACTTGGCACACAGCGGAAGTCTACGAGGAGCTGGGAGCCCGTGGCGTCGCCCTCTGCATCCCGGTGGGGGGACGGGTCCATCCGGACCCGGTGACCACGGCCTCGTTCGCCTACATCAGAATGCACGCGGGCGAGGGTGCAGGCGGCGCCTTTACCCGTGACCAGCTCGAGCTGTGGGCCGGAAGGCTTCGCGCCCTTGGACGGGCCGGGAAGGACTGCTACGTCTACTTCAATAACGACCGCGGCGGCCACGCGCCACGGGATGCCCGCAGCCTGCTGGACCTTCTGGAGCCGGTCCCGAGAGGGCAAACGCAGGCGCCCACCGCGAGAAAAACCCCGCGGTGGGCGCCCTGATTCGATCGCGACGGCCTACCTGCCCCCTACCGCCGCCGCCTGGGCCTGATAGAGCTCCAGGCGCCGCTTGGCGATATCCTGGTGCTTGTCGGCCACCTGCTTTTCCCGGTCCGCCACGACCCGCTGGGAATCGAGCACCTTCCGCTCCAACTCCCGAACCACGTTCTCGTGCCGCATCGTCGCCGCCGCATCGGTCGAGGCGGTGCGGTCCCGGTCGGCGCGCCGGTTGGTCAACTGCAGCTCCAGCTCGAGCGCCTTCTGGGTGGATTCGGCCAGGTTCTTCCTGGCCTTGGCGGCGTCCTTTTCGGCCTGGTGCAGCGAGACTCGCTTCTCCAGGAATTGCTTGTGCCGTTCGGCATCCTTCTTCTCGGCCTCGAAGGAGGCGACCTCCCCCTCCTGCTTGCTCTTCTCAGCCAGCTTCCGCTGAGCATCGAGGGTGGAGACCTCCTGCTTCTTCACCTCGACCATGGCCTTCACCTGATCCTCGAGTCCCTCGAGCTCGCGGTATTCGGCATCGGCCTCGCGCTGATCGATCTTGGCCTGCTCGATGGCCCGGTTGATACGCTCCGGAGGCCGCGGTGTCAGAATCTGCACGAATCCCAGGGAGCTTAACGCGGCGGCCCGGCTTGGAGCCGCGGCGGCGGCCGTCGCGGCCGACGGTGTGGGAGCAGGGGTGGCAGCCGCGGCCGGTGCCGGCTCCGGAACGGGCGCCGCCACCGGGGCGGGGTCGGCAGGGGCATACCCTTGCGCAGCCGAGTCTTGCGTGGCCTGCGCCGGCGCCCCCGAGGTGTCCTGGGCCGCCGCGACCGCGAACCCGCCGGTCAACAGGGAGCAGGCAACCAGGGTGATTGCTAGACGGGCTTTCACGTCAAGTCTCCTTCCAAGGGGATAAAGCGGCTCAGGGGGGCCGCCGAATGCGTCGCGCAACATAGCTTGAAAACCGTACTTCCGTAACAGCCGGGCTACCCGAGCCACTGCGTGACGTCTCCCGCCGGCCGGCGCCGCCGGGGCGATTCCGACTCGGCGGGATACCCCAGAGACAGGAGGCCCACGATCCGATAACCCTCCGGAAGCCCCACCAGTTCGCCCAGCGCCCGATCGCCCATCACGCCGCCGGTCTTGAGATAGGTACCGAGACCCAAAGATTGCGCCGCGGTCATGATATTCGCGGTGGCCATCATCACCGACGCATAGTCCTCTTCCCGCACGACCTCGTCCGGATGGACCCGCGACATGATCACGAGAACCGCCGGGGTCTCCAGCGTTTCTCGCCGCGCCTTCGCCATGCCCGCGCGCGCCTCGTCCGAGGCGGGCTCGTCGTAGCGCTGGAGCCGGTGGCGGGCCCGGATCTCGCCCAGGGTGGCCTTGGCTTCGCCGGTCAAGACGGCGAACCGCCAGGGCTCGGTGAGCTTGTGGTTGGGCGCCCGGACCGCACAGTCGAGCAGCCGCTCGATGGTCTCGCGCGGTACGGGCTCCGAGCGGTAGCGGCGGACCGAGGTCCGGCGCTGGATGGCGTCGATGGCATCCACGGCCGAAATCTAGCCCGGCCGGTGGATCACGCCCGGATGGAGCTCCGAGCCGGCTTTCAGCTTTACCAGGACCGACAGGGCGACGACATCGTACAGGGCGTGGGTGACTGTGGGTACCAGCAGGTTGTCGGTGATGAGGAAGAGGTACGGCCGAGGCCAGCCCGGCTAGCAGCAGGCGGGAGAACGACGCTACTTGGCGCGCTCCAGGTAGACGCCTTCGCGGGGATTCACCCGCACCCGCTCGCCCTCGCCGATGAACTCGGGCACCTGGATGGTGACCCCGTTGCTCAGCTTGGCAGGCTTGGTACTGGCCGTCTTGGTGGCGGTCTTCATGACGGGCGCGGTCTCAACCACCTCGAGCTCCGCCACCGCCGGCAACTGGATCGCGATGGGACGGGCGCCGAGCCATTCGACCTGGAAGGTCAGGCCGGGCTCCATCCACTGCTCCTGGTCGCCGATCACTTCGGCGTCGAGGGTATACTGGTCGTAGGTGCCGGCATCCATCACGTGCACGCCGTTCCCGTCCCGGTAGAGCACCTGCAGCTCCTTGGTGTCGAGCCGGGCGTCCTCCACGAATTCCGTCGCGCTCAGCCGGGTATCGAAAGTGTTGCCCGAGTTCAGGTTGCGGAAGCGGACCTGGACGAACGCCCGAAGGTTGCCCGGGGTTCGATGCTGGAAATCCATCACCCGGCAGGGCTGTCCCTCCACCATGATCACGTGGCCCCGCCGGATATCGCTCGCCTTCATCGCTGGCCGCTCCTGTCGTCTGTCGCGCCCCGCGGGCGAGGTGCTCGCGGAGGGTGGAAGATACACCGCCCACTCCTTTCCTCCAGACGGCGGGTGACAGCAGTCACCGCTGCGCGTTCCAGCTTGACCTACGTTCGGCCGACGTGACATCGCGCGGAGGTGGTCTCGAGGCCCGTCTGGCGGGCTGGCGGCAGAACGTAGGCGACGCCGTGGCCCTGGATCTCACGTCGAGCGCCCACGCCGAACGGGCGGCAGCGGCGACGAGCCTTGCGGTGGTGAG
>JACCRH010000360.1 GCA_013813675.1 Gemmatimonadales bacterium | reverse complement strand
GGATCGGGGGCACCCGATCACCGCGGCCGCTCGTAGCGGAGCAGCATCAGGGAGTGCGCCACCAGGCTGACCTTGCCCTGCCGTACCACGCGGGGGACCGGGTGGGTGGTGTTGAGGGTCTCGGTCCACGCGCCAGCCGCCTCCATCAAAGGGAGGGTAAACGGATGGGAGCGCGCGCCCCCGTTGGTCAGCAGCAGAATCGCCTCCCCCATGAGCCGGCGGCCCCGCTCGTCCACCTCGTCGGTCGCCTCGCCCAGGATGAGCATGCCGAGCAGGTGGTTGCTGGGGTCCGCCCAGTCCGCCTCGGTCATTTCCTTGCCATCGGGGTGAAGCCAGGTCAGGTCCTTGGCCCCTCCCGGCTGCTGCGGCTCGTGGCGAAAGTAATTGCGCCGGCGCAGCACCGGGTTCGCCGCCCGGATGGCGAACACCGTCCGGGTGAATGCCAGGTGTTGGCGCTGGAGCGGCGTGAGCCCCCAGTCCATCCAGGTGAGTGGACCATCCTGGCAGTAGGCGTTGTTGTTGCCCCGCTGGGTCCGCCCGATCTCGTCGCCGTGCGAGATCATCGGCACCCCCTGCGAGAAGGCCAGCGTCGCGAGGAAGTTGCGCTTGATCCGCTCGCGGGTACGGACCACGTGGACGGCTTCGGTGGGACCCTCCACACCCCAGTTACGACTCCGGTTGTCGTCGCTCCCGTCGCGGTTGTTCTCGCCGTTGGCCGCGTTGTGCTTGCTCTCGTAGCTCACCAGGTCCTGCAGGGTGAAGCCGTCGTGGCAGGTGATGAAGTTCACGCCGGCCTGCGGGTTGCGCTGGCTGGCCTCGAAGAGATCGCTGCTGCCCGACAGCCGGGAGGCGAACTCGCCCACCTGACCCGGGTCGCCCCGCCAGTATCGCCGGGTGCTGTCCCGATACTTGCCGTTCCACTCGCCCCAGCCGATGGGAAACCGGCCGACCTGATAGCCGGCCGGCCCGAGGTCCCAGGGCTCGGCGATGAGCTTGACCCGGGAGACGATCGGATCCTGCCGCACCACGTCGAAGAATTCGGCGAAAGGACTCACGTAGACGTCGCCCCGGGCGAGCACCGGCGCGAGGTCGAAGCGGAATCCATCCACGTGCATGTCGGCCACCCAGTATCGCAGGCTGTCCATCACCAGCTGCATGGTTCGCGAGTGCCGGATGTCGATGGTGTTGCCGGTCCCGGTGTAGTCGGTGTAGTACCGCCGGTTCGCCGGGTCGAGCCGGTAGTAGGCCGAGTTGTCGATCCCCCGGAAGCAGAGCGTGGGGCCGAGGTGGTTGCCTTCGGCGGTGTGGTTGTAGACCACGTCGAGGATCACCTCGATCCCGGCGCGATGGAACCGCTTTACCATGGACTTGAATTCCGCCACCTGCTGCCCCAGCCTCCCGGTGGCGTAGCGGACATCGGGCG
Source organism: Gemmatimonadales bacterium (assembly GCA_013813675.1). Taxonomy (GTDB): domain Bacteria; phylum Gemmatimonadota; class Gemmatimonadetes; order Gemmatimonadales; family GWC2-71-9; genus CAVVWJ01. The sequence goes on along the minus strand of JACCRH010000360.1, from coordinate 1,673 downwards.
CGAAGAAGCCGATGGTGCCGTAGCCCCAGTAGTTCACCAGGCCCATCTCGGCGAGCCGGCGCTCGGTGACGGAGTGATGCACCGGGAGCAGCTCGATCGCGGTGACCCCCAGCGACAGCAGGTGATCGATGATCGGGTCGGTGGCGAGGCCCAGATACGTCCCTCGGATCGCCTCGGGCACGTCGGGGTGGAGCATCGTCATGCCCTTGACGTGGGCCTCGTAGATCACGGTGCGGTTCCACGGCGTGCGGGGGTTCTTGTCGTCACCCCAACTGAAGGCCGATTCCACGACCACGCACTTGGGAAGCCCCGCGGCGCTGTCGGACGGGTCGGGAACGAGGTCCCGCTGTTCCAGCGGCGGCACCGTGGAATAGCCGGAGAGCGCGTCGCTCCAGCGGATCGTTCCGCTGACCGCCTTGGCGTAGGGGTCGAGGAGCAGCTTGGCGGGATTGAACCGGTGGCCTTCATCGGGCACGTACGGGCCGTGCACCCGGAACCCGTAGAGCTGACCCGGCCTGACCTCGGGAAGATAGGCGTGCCAGATCTGGTCGGTCCGCTCCCGAAGCCGGATTCTGGCGGACTCCCGCCCGTCGTCCGAGCGGTCGAACAGGCAGAGGTCCACCGCGCCCGCGCGCTCGGAAAAGAGTGCGAAATTGGTGCCTTCGCCGTCCCAGGTGGCACCCAGGGGTGCGGGGGAACCGGGCCAGGCTCTCATGCGACGGCGCCCCGGAGCAGCACCGCGGTGTGCCCCGGCAACCGGAGCCCCTCATCCAGGACCGCCTCACCCGGGCCGCCGTATTCCGCGGCGCCGGTGAAGAGCACCTGGCTCCACCGGCACGACTGGTCCAGCGCCACCATCCTCGCCTCCGTCGACAGATTGAAGATTGCCTCCAGCACCTCGCCCTCCCGGCTATAGCGCACGGCGACCCATCCCGCGGCCTCATCGTGGCGGACCCTCGTCTCCGACCCGCCCGGACGCAGCGCCGCTTCGGACCGGCGCAGGCGCAGCAGGTCCCGATACAGGGCGCGGAGCCGCGCTCCGGCCTCCGACTCAGGTCGTTCCCAGCGTGGTCGCGAGGCCTCGAACGTTTCTTCGGATTGGGGGTCGGGCACCTCGCCCGCCCAGCCGAAGCTCTCGAACTCGCGGCGCCGTCCTGCGCGCACCGCTTCGACCAGCGCCGGATCGCCGTGGCTCACGAAATACAGGAAGGGATTGGTCTCGCCGTGCTCCTCCCCCATGAACAGGAGGGGCACGTAGGGCGACAGCAGAAGGAGAGCAGCCGCGAGCCGGAGCGCCTCGGGTGAGACCAGGGCGGCGAGACGCTCGCCCCCCGCGCGGTTTCCGGTCTGGTCGTGGTTCTGCACGCAGACCACGAAGCGGTCGGCCGGCACGTCAATGGCGGGCCGGCCGTGACTGCGCCGCCGGTGCGTCGAATAGCGGCCATCGTTCACATACCGCTGACCCAGCGCCTTGGCCACCGCACCCAGTTCGGTGAAGTCGGCGTAGTAGCCGGTGCGTTCCCCCGTGAGCGCCACGTGCACGGCGTGGTGGAAGTCGTCCGACCAATGGGCGTCGAGCCCGTAGCCCCCCACCTCCCTGCCCCGGACCCACCGGGGATCGTTGGCGTCGATCTCCGCGATCACCAGGGTGCGGCGGCCCCGCGCGTCGCCCT
>JACCRH010000348.1 GCA_013813675.1 Gemmatimonadales bacterium | reverse complement strand
GTGCTGGGCAACCACGATTGGTGGTGTGGAGCGGATCACATCACGGCACGCCTGGAATCCGCTGGGATCGAGGTGCTCACCAACCGCAGCGCGCGGCTGCCGGCGCCTCATCAATGGGTCTCGGTTTGCGGTCTGGACGATCATACGCTGGGGCAGCCGGACGCGAAAGCCGCGACCGATGGGGCCGACGGTTACCGGGTTGTGCTGATGCACGCGCCGTCGGGATTGCTGGACTTGGGGGCGCATCGCTTCGACCTGGCGCTCTGCGGTCACACGCACGGGGGGCAGATTGCCCTTCCGGGCGGCGTACCCCTCCTCGTCCCCCACGGCTCCCTGTCTCGTCGGTACGCTCGAGGCCGATTCGACCTGGGGGATGGGCGGACCTTGGTGGTCAGTCTGGGAGTCGGGTGCGTCCTGCTGCCATTCCGACTGTTCAGCGATCCCGAAATCATCGTCATCGAGCTGCATGCCTGACCCGGCGCGACGACCGGAGCCGGACGGTGGGACGCCTCCGCTTCGGCTGACCCACCTCTATGTGTATCCGATCAAGTCCGCCGGGGTCATCTCCGCCGACACCTGGGAGGTGGATCACTTCGGGCTGGCCCACGACCGTCGCTGGATGGTGATCGACTCGGGCGGCAGGCTGGTGAGCCAGCGGACCCACCCCCGTCTCGCGCTGGTGAGCCCCACGGTCGCCCAAGGCCGCCTGACGCTGACCGCACCCGGAGCCCCGCCGCTGGAGCTCTCGCTGAGACCCACGGGTTCGGTAGACGTGAAGGCGACGGTCTGGGACGAGGCTTGTGACGCCATCCGGCTTGGACCGCGGCCCGCTACGTGGTTCTCCGAGGTGCTGGGCTCGCCTTGCGAGCTGGTCTACATGCCCGACTCCACGGTTCGCCCCGCCGACCCCGTCTACGCACCGGCGGGCATCCGCGTCAGCTTCGCCGATGCCTTCCCGTTTCTCCTCATCTCCGAAGAGTCGCTCACCGATCTCAACTCGAAGCTCGCTCAGCCTCTCCCGATGGACCGCTTCCGTCCCAACCTCGTGATCGCCGGCGCCGAACCCTACGTGGAAGACAGGCTCGAGCACTTCGCGATCGGCGGAATCCCGTTTCGTGCGGTCAAGCCCTGCGGGCGCTGCGTGGTCACCACCACCGACCAGGCGACCACCATCCGCGGCGTGGAGCCACTCCGCACGCTGGCGACCTATCGCAAGGATGGCGGCGAAGTCATGTTCGGCCAGAACCTGGTGCACCTCGGCACTGGACGGCTGACCGTGGGGGCGCCCCTGCTGGTGTAAATTGGGCGCCATGGAAGTCCAGATCTTCGGCATCCGCAAGAGTCCCGCGACCCGCAAGGCCCTCCGTTTCTTCGCCGAACGGCGGATCAAGACGCACTTCGTCGACCTCCAGGATCGGGCCGCCTCACCCGGCGAGCTTCGCCGCTTCGCGCAGAAGTTCGGCGTCGAGGCGCTGGTGGACCGCGAGTCGCGCCGGTATGCAGACCTCGGGCTGGCCGCGGCGCGGATGAGCCACGACCGGTGGTTGGAGAAGCTGGTGGAGGAGCCACTCATGCTCCGCGTGCCACTGGTGCGAAGTCAGCAGCAGCTCACGATCGGCGACGCGGAGTCCACCTGGCGTGAGTGGACCGGAAGTTGACCCAGCTCGCCTTTGCCGGCGTGTCCATGGATTTCGGCGCGACCCGGCTGCTCGAGAGCGTCACCTTCACGGTGACGAGGGGCGAGCGGTGGGGGATCATCGGCCGGAACGGAGCGGGGAAGACCACGCTCTTCCGCCTCGTCACCGGCGAGCTCACGCCGAGCGGCGGAAGCGTGGCCCGGGCGACCGGCCTTCGAACCTCCCTCATGGACCAGCAGCGTGACTTTGCCGGCGCCGCCACCGTGTGGGAAGCAGCCGCCGGGCCGTTCCGCGCCTTGCTCGATCTGGAGCGCTCCCTGGCGGATCAGGGCGTCGCCTTGGCGGAGGCCGGCGACCGGGTCACCCAGCAGTCGCTCGATCGCTACGATCGGGACCTGGAGCGGTTCCAGCGCGAGGACGGCTACAGTCTCGCGGCCCGGATCGACGCGGTGCTGCACGGGCTCGGCTTCGATCCGGACGAGGCCCGGCTCCGGGCGCTCGACGGGCTGAGCGGTGGCGAGCGGGGACGGTTGGGGCTGGTGCGGCAGCTCGTGGCCCCGGCCGACGTCCTGCTGCTCGACGAGCCTACCAACCACCTCGACCTGGAGACCACGCGGTGGCTGGAGAACTACCTCCGCCAGCTCGACGCCACGGTCCTGGTGGTGAGTCACGACCGCGCCTTCCTGCAGTCGGTCGTGGACCATGTGCTGCACCTCGAAGCGGGCTCCGCGGTCGCATACGCCGGCGACTACGAGGCGTTCATCCGCCAGCGGAGCGAACGCCGGATGTCGCAGCAGCGCGCCTTCGCTAAACAGTCCCGGGTGCTCGACGCGGAGGAGGACTACATCCGCCGGAACATCGCCGGCCAGAACAGTGCCCAGGCCAAAGGCCGCCGACGGCGGCTCGACCGGGTGAGCCGGCTGAGCCCGCCGCCCGGCGAGGATGGGGCGATGGCGCTGCGTCTCGCCGCGGACCAGCGGGGCGGTGACCAGGTGCTGGTCGCGAGCGACGTCCGCCTGGAGGTGGAGGGCCGGACGCTGCTCGACCGGTTCTCCGCGCGCGTCGGTCGCGGCGACGTCATCGGACTGGTCGGGCCCAACGGCTCCGGCAAGTCCACCTTGATTCGAGCGATCGTCGGCGATCGTCCGGTGGAGTCGGGGGAGCTCCGGGTGCCCGATTCCGTGGGAATCGCCCACTACCGGCAGGACCTCGCGCAGGTGCCGCCGGAGCGGACGCTCTACGAGATCATCGCCCAGCTCAGGCCGTCGTGGGGCCGGGGACCGATCCAGGGACATCTCGGGCGATTCGGCTTCTCCGGGGATTCGGTGCAGCGCCGGGCGGCGTCGCTGTCGGGAGGGGAGACCGCGCGCGTCGCGCTCGCCATGATGATGCTCTCAGGGGCCAACTTTCTCATCCTCGACGAGCCCACCAACCACCTCGACGTCGAGTCCATCGAGGCGCTGGAGGATGCGATCGAGGAGTTCGACGGCACCGTGCTGCTGGTGAGCCACGACCGTGCCCTGCTCCGGGCGCTCACCACCCGCATGTGGATACTGCATCGGCAGCGCATCAGCGACTTCGACGGCGGGTTCGCTGATTGGGAGGTGGCGAGCGCCGAGCGGGAGCACGCCGCGGCCGTCGCCGCCGCGGAGGAGGAGGCCTCCCGGCGAGTGCGGGAACGGAAAGCTACCCGCCGCCCCGAGGACGAGCGCCGGCGGCAACACTCGGCGCGGCGCAGCGCCGAGCGGGCCGTTACCGAGGCGGAGCAGCGCGTCGGCCGGTGCGAACGGCGGGTGGTGGACATCGGGGCCCAGCTGGAGGATCCGGCGATGTACCTCGCGCCCGACGGGGCGGAGCGCGCCCGGCAGCTGGGAATCGAGCTGGAGGAGGCCCGAGCCGAGCTGGAGGCGGCATTCGCGGCGTGGGAAGCGGCCACCCGGGCGCTGGAGCTGATCGGCTGACCGACGCGCGGCGCTGGCGGGTGCTCGGCGTGCTCGCTCTGGCCGAGGTGCTCGGGATGTCGCTCTGGTTTTCGGCGAGCGCGGTCTCGGGCCAGTACCAGGTCCTATGGCATCTGAGTGCCGCCGAGGCGGGATGGCTCACCACCGTGGTGCAGCTCGGGTTCGTGGTGGGCACCGCGGCCGCCGCGGTCCTGAACCTCGCCGACCTGATTCCCTCCCGCTGGTACTTCGCCGTCTCCGCCCTGCTCGGCGCCGCCGCGAACGCAGCTCTCACGGGGGTGGGCGACTACCGGTCGGCGCTCGTCTGCCGCTTGCTCACCGGCGTCTGCCTGGCCGGCGTGTATCCCCCTGCCATGAAGATGGCCGCCACCTGGTTTCGAGCCGACCGGGGACTCGCGATCGGGGTGATCGTCGCGTCGCTCACGGTCGGGAAGGCGGCGCCCTACCTGGTGCGCTCGCTGGACGCGAGCGGAACCCGCACCGTCGTCCTCGCCGCGTCGGTGGGAGCCGTGCTCTCGGCCCTCCTCGTCGCCCTGGGCTACCGCGAGGGACCGTTCGAGTTTGCCCGACGGCCATTCTCCTGGCGCCTGGTCGCCAGCGTCGTCCACCATCGGGAGACGCGGCTGGCGACCGCCGGATACCTGGGCCACATGTGGGAGCTCTACGCCATGTGGACCTGGGTGCCGGCGTTCCTCGCGGCGAGCGCCGCGGTCAGAGCGTCGGCGGGGGACCCTGTCCCCGCATCGGCGATCTATCTCCTTGCTTTCGGAGCGATCGCGGCCGGCGGGCTCGGAGCGATCTGGGG
>JACCRH010000337.1 GCA_013813675.1 Gemmatimonadales bacterium | reverse complement strand
CCCTGCTGCGGCAGCGTCTTCAAGAACCCCTCGGGGCCGAGCTGGAAGCGTGATGCAGGACCGCGGACCGCGGGTCAGCTCATCGAGGCGGCGGGGCTCAAGGGGTTCCGGGTCGGCGCCGCCGAGGTGTCTCCCATGCACGCGAACTATTTCGTCAACACCGGCGCCGCCACCGCAGCCGACGTGCGTGGCCTGATCCAGCAGGTGCAGCGGCGGGTGGAGAGTGAGTTCGGTGCGCGGCTGGAGCCGGAGGTGAAAATCATAGGTCCGCGAGGGGAATATCTCAGTTTGTCACCCTGAGCAAGGCGAAGGGGCCAGGACGCGGCTCTGGCTCCTTCGCGGAGCCTGTCCTGAGCGTAGCCGAAGGGCTCAGGATGACACACTACGCGCCATGATCTAATCACTCACCAGTTCGAGACCCCATGCCTCCTTTCTTCGCCCACGAGTCCTCCTACATCGACGATGGCGCCGTGATCGGCGATGGGACCAAGATCTGGCATTTCTGCCACGTCCTCCCCGGCGCGGTGATCGGGGAGCGGTGCAACCTGGGCCAGAACGTCGTGGTGATGGGCGGCAGCGCCCTGGGCAACAACGTCAAGGTGCAGAACAACGTGTCGATCTACGAGGGCGTGTCGCTGGAAGACGACGTCTTCTGTGGGCCGAGCTGCGTGTTCACCAACGTGACCAATCCCCGGAGCCACGTCTCCCGCAAGTCGGAGTACCGGCGCACCCTGGTCCGGAAGGGCAGCTCGATCGGGGCGAACGCCACGATCGTCTGCGGGGTTACCCTGGGGGAGTACTGTTTCATCGGGGCGGGGGCGGTGGTTCGAAGCGACGTGCCGGCATACGCCCTGATGGTGGGGGTGCCGGCCCGCCGGGTCGGCTGGATGTGCCGATGCGGCGTCCGGCTCCAGCTGCAAGACGGGCGCGCCTCTTGCGCTGCCTGCGGCGCCGCGTACCAGGAGCGGGAGGGCGTCCTCCATCCGATTGACCGCCCCGGTCCTGCTGGCTAAGTTACACGGCTGCCGACGGTTCCGTTTCTTTGCGCGCCCGTGGCCCGCCCGGCCTCAGCCGGTGCCCGGGCGCGTTGCACATGACGCGGTGTGATGCTTGGGTCCTACAAGTGAAGCGGAGGATTGGAAACCGGTGAACGTACCATTGCTCGACCTGGTGGCGCAGTACCACGGCATCAAGGATGACGTGGTCCGGGCAATGATGACCGTGGTGGATCGCCAGGGGTTCATCATGGGTCCCGAGGTGGCGCAGCTCGAGACCGAGGTGGCCAAGCTCTCCGGCGCTCGTCACGCTATAGGGTGCGCCAGCGGCACCGACGCGCTCCTCCTGCCGCTCCGGGCCCTGGACTTGAAGCCGGGCGACGAAGTGATCACCACGGCGTTCACTTTCTTCGCCACTGCAGGAGCCATCCACAACGCCGGGGGCACGCCGGTGTTCGTGGATGTTGATCCGGCCAGCATGAACATCTCCCCCCGCGCCATCCAGGACGCGATCACCCCTCGGACCCGGGGGATCGTGGCGGTGCATCTGTTCGGGCAGATGGCCCCCATGGAAGAGATGGTGCCCCTGGCCCGCCGCCACGGCCTGGCCCTCATCGAAGACGCTGCCCAGGCGATCGGCGCCCGCCGCAAAGTCGACGGCACCTGGCGCCGGGCCGGCGAGCTGGGCACCGTCGGCACCTTCTCCTTCTTCCCCAGCAAGAACCTCGGCGGGTACGGCGACGGTGGGATGATGGTCACCCAGGACGACCGCCTGGCCGAGCGGCTGCGGCGGCTGCGGCTGCACGGGGGTGCCCAGCAGTACCACCACGACGAGGTTGGCTTCAACAGCCGGCTGGACACGCTGCAGGCGGCGGTGCTCCTGGCCAAGCTGCCGCACCTGGAGCGGTGGAGCCGGGCGCGCGGAGAGCGGGCGGCGAGCTACACCGAGGCATTCACCGGGCATCCCGAGGTGTGTCCCCCGGCGATCGACCCGGCCAACGAGCACATCTTCCACCAGTACACCATCAGGGTGCCGCGGCGAGACGAGCTGCAGGCCCACCTCAAGGCCAACGGGATCGGCAACGCCATCTATTATCCGTTGGCGCTGCATCTCCAGCCCTGCTTTGCCCACCTGGGGTACCGCCGCGGCCGTCTGCCGGTCACGGAAGCGGCGATGGATTCGGTGATTTCGCTGCCGATCTATCCCGAGCTCACCGGCGAGCAGCAGGGCGCCGTGATCCGCGTGATACTGGACTTCTATGCCTGATGGCCATGAGGATCGGATGGACGTCGCGCAGGAGCTGATCGGAAAGGCGCAGCGCCGAGAGGCGCTGTTCGGCATCGTGGGATTGGGCTACGTCGGCCTCCCGCTGGTCGTGGAGCTGGCCAAGGCGGGGTACCGGGTGCTCGGCTTCGACATCAGCGAGCGCGTAGTGGACGGTCTCAACGCCGGCCACTCCCACGTGAAGGACATCTCCGACGCCCAGCTTCGCGAGGCGGTCGACGCCGGCCGGTTCGAGGCCACCACCGACATGTCCCGCATGGGTGAGCCCGACGCGGTGTCCATCTGCGTACCGACGCCGCTCTCCAAGTTCAAGGATCCCGACGTCAGCTACATCGTGGCCGCCACCGACTCGGTCAAGCGCACGCTCCGCCGGGGCCAGGCGATCATCCTCGAGTCCACCACCTATCCCGGCACCACCCGGGAGATCCTCCAGCCGGCGCTGGAGAGCACCGGGCTCAGGGTGGGCACCGATTTCTTCCTGGCCTTCAGTCCGGAGCGGGTGGACCCGGGCAATCCCACCTGGCGGACTCACAACACTCCCAAGGTCGTGGGCGGGATCACCGAGAATTGCACCCGCGTCGCCTGCGCGCTCTACGAGCCGGCCATCGAGCGGCTGGTGCCGGTCTCGACCACCGAGGCAGCCGAGCTGGTCAAGCTGCTGGAGAACACGTTCCGCAGCGTGAACATCGGACTGGTGAACGAGATGGCGATCGTGTGCGACAAGTTGGGCGTTGACGTCTGGGAGGTGATCGAGGCGGCGTCCACCAAGCCGTTCGGATTCATGAAATTTCTGCCCGGCCCCGGCCTCGGCGGGCACTGCATTCCGATCGA
>JACCRH010000310.1 GCA_013813675.1 Gemmatimonadales bacterium | reverse complement strand
CCTAATGCTCCGACTTCTTCTGCTTGGCCACCTCGTCGAGGAAGCGGCGCTCCGCGGGTGTGAGGCTCGCGATGCCCTTCTCGGAAATCTTGTCGAGCACCCGGTCGACTTCGGCGGCGACCGGGTCGGCTTCGACACGTCGGCGCGCGCGCGCGGGCGTGACCGGGGTGCGGCGCTCGGGCTCGGCGGCGCCGGACTGCACCATGACCACCCGCTCCACCGCCCGGGGGGGCGGGTGTGGGCTCCGCCGGGAGAGCCCCTGCATGCGGAAGAACAGGAAGCCGAAGGCGACCCCGCCCACGTGAGCCAGGTGGGCGATGCCATCGCCCGGCGTCAGGAAGTAGAAGAGGACGTCGAGCCCCACCAGCAGCGCCACCAGGGTCTTGGCGCGGATCGGCACCGGGATGGGAAAGACGATCAACTCCGCGTCGGGCCAGTACATCGCGAAGGCGAACGCGACGCCGAGCACCGCGCCCGAGGCCCCCACGAAGGGGCTCACCTGCATGATCCCCGAGAGGCCGAGGGAGAAGACCGCGGCCCCCGCACCGCACATCAGGTAATAGAGGATGAAGGCCCGGCTCCCCATCCGGCTCTCCACCGCGGTGCCGAAGACGAACAGCATCAGCATGTTCCCCAGCAGGTGCAGAAGCCCGGCGTGCACGAACATGTAGCTGAAGAAGGTCCATGGGTGGCGGAGCGCGCCCGCGGGAGAGAACGCCAGGGCGTCGGCCAGCGCCGGCGAGATGAAGATCGTTCGCATCAACAGCAACACCACCGCGTTCGCGATGATGAGCCGGAGAACCCACGGGGTGATACGGCTGGAGGGAGCGAGATTCATGGGACCGCCTCTAACTCTGAGACCCCTGAACGCCTACGACGGTTCCTGGAGGCGGCCCAACTGGGCGGTTCGACAGATCCGTTCGCACAGGTCGGGGAACTCTATGCCTGCCGCCCGAGCGGACTGGGGAAGAAGGCTGGTGGCCGTCATACCGGGCAGCGTATTTACTTCTAAACAGAAGGCTTCGCCCGCCGGTGTCAAGCGAAAATCGACCCGGGAGTAGCCCCCCAGCTTGAGCGCCTCGTGGACCAGCAGGGCCAGGCGCTGGCATTCCCGGGCGACCGGCCCGGGAAGATCGGCCGGAAAGATCTCCTCCGACATGCCCGGCGTATACTTGCACTCGTAGTCGAAAATTTCATGCCGGGGAATTATCTCCCCGACCGCGAGGGGTTTGCCCTCCAGCACCCCGACCGTCAGCTCCCGGCCCGGGACGAACCGCTCCACCATGACCTCGTCGTCGTAGCGGGCCGCCAGCTCCACCGCTCCCTCGAAGTCCCCTGCCTGCTTGACCACCGTCAACCCCACCGTTGAGCCCTGCTTAGAAGGCTTCACCACCACCGGCCACCCAAGCGACGATTCCACCTCGGTCAGGCGCACCGGGGCCATGGTCCAGTCGGCGGTGGGCACCCCGGCATCCCGAAATAGTCGCTTGGACACGTCCTTGTCCATGGCCATCCCACTTCCGAGCGGGCCACTCCCGGTGTAGGGGACACCCACCACCTCCAGCAGCGTCTGGATGGTACCGTCCTCGCCCCGGCCCCCATGCAATGCAAGGAATAGCACTTCCGCGTCCCGGATGACCGCCAGGTTCCCCAGGCCGGAGAGGAGCAGCCCGCGCTCGAGGGAGTGCAGCTCGTCGATCGACGGAGGTATGACACCTACGCTCCCGGAGAGCATTCGGCTCTCGTCGGCCAACGGAATCAACCCGCGAGCCGTGTCCACCACCGCCACGTCGTGGCCCTTGCTGCGGAGGGCGGCCACGATCTGGACCGCCGACGCGATGGCGACGTCGCGCTCGGAGGAGGTGCCGCCGGTCAGGACGGTTACACGCATGAACTCAAGGTGAGAAAGGTGAACGCTTCGGACGACACGGTGCCCCGGTCGGGCAAGACCACCGGACGCGATTCATCGGGTCCCGATCAGCTGCTGAAGGACGTCGTACCGGCTCACGATGCCGATCAGCTTGCCGTCCTTCCGGACCAGCGTGGCGGGGCTCTCCCGGGTGAGCATCGCTCCCACCCGGTCGGCCGAGGCGGTGGCTTCGACCTCGGGGAAGGGCGGCTCCATCACCTCGCGCACCGGGCGGTCGAGCAGCGAGGGCTGCGACAGGGCACGGGTCATCAAGGTTCCCTCGATCAGCCCACCGACCGACTCGCCGTTCTCCACCACCGGGATCTGGCTGACCCCGTAGGTGGTCATGAGGTTGAGGGCCTGACGCACCGCCGCAGCTGGGGCGACGCTCACCAGCGCCGGTGCGGTGGACGACCGGCGCTCCAACAGCTGCTCCACCGTGACCCGGGGCGCCTCCAGCATCTGGTTCTCCTGCATCCACTCATCGCTGAAGACCTTCGAGAGGTAGCGCTCCCCGGTGTCGCAGAGGATGGTGACCACCATCGAGGCCGGATTGTCGAGCTCTCGAGCGATCTCCACCGCCAGCCACACGTTGAGCCCGGCCGAGCCGCCCGCCAGGATCCCCTCCTCGCGTGCCAGCCGACGGGCCATGGTGAACGAGGTTCGGTCGGGGACCTGCCTGAACTCGTCCACCTGGTCGAACCAGATCGTGGTGGGGATCTTGTCACCCCCGATGCCTTCCACCTTATAGGGGTGGCCTTCGCCCATGGTCTTGGTGCGGTGATAGTGGGTGTAGAGCGAGCCGATGGGGTCGCCGGCCACCACCCGCACCTTGGGATTCTGCTCCTTGAGATACTTGGCCACGCCGCTGACCGTGCCGCCGGTCCCCGCTCCCGCGACGAAATGGGTGACCTTGCCCCCCGTCTGCTGCCAGATCTCCGGACCTGTCGTACGGTAGTGCGCCTCGGGGTTGGCCGCGTTGTAGAACTGGTCCGCGAGCACCGCGCCCGGCGTCTGCTGCACGATCTGCTTGGCCTTGACCACGTAGTGGTCGGGATGGTCGGGAGGCACCGCGGTCGGCGTGATCACCACCTCCGCGCCGTAGGCCTTGAGGAGCCGTACCTTCTCCTGCGACATCTTGTCCGGCATGGTGAAGATGCAGCGGTATCCCTTGAGGCTCGCCGCGATGGCGAGGCCGACCCCGGTGTTGCCGCTGGTGCCCTCCACGATCGTGCCGCCCGGCTTGAGCTCGCCTCGCTGCTCGGCGCCCTCGATGATCGCCAGCGCGATGCGGTCCTTCACCGATCCGCCGGGATTGGCGTACTCGGCCTTGCCGAAGATCGGGGTCCGGATCCCCGCGCCGATCCGCCCCAGCCGGATGAGGGGGGTCCATCCGATAGTGCCGAGCACCGAGTCGTAGGGCGTCAGGTGAGGAGGGGTCATGGATCGCTCCGCGACCGGGGATGCCGGAAGTGCACCGGCTGAAGGAACGGCGCCGCGATCGCCCGGCCGTTCCGGAGGGCCGGCGAGAAGCGAAGCTCCCTGGCGCCGTTCAGGGCCGCCGAATCGAGGGCGGGATAGCCGCTCGACTCCGCCAGGCGGATCGAATCGGTCACCAGCTTTCCCTCGGCGTCCACGAACAGCCGGAGCAGCACCCGACCCTCGATGCCCTGCTCCAGCAGCGCGGGGGGATAAGTCATCGGCGTGACCGGATTGATGGCGACGGGCGACTGGTCGGCGGTGTTCTCCACCGCCGGTTGGTGGTCGCCCAAGGCCACCGTCCCGACGCTGCGGTCGCCGCAGGAGCCGAGCCCGACCAGCAGGGCGAGGGCGGCCGGGCTTGGGGCGCGGCTCACCGGCCGGACTCCTGCGCGCGGCGCTGCAGCTCGGCCAGCCGGTTGAGCGCCTGGAGCGGCGTGAGGGCGTCGAGATCGAGTGCTCTGAGGTCGGCCACCAGCGGGTCCCGCGCCTCCGAGAAGAGCGCGAGCTGCCCGGCGTCCCGGTCCAGTGGGGCGGGGGCGCCGGGCACCATCCGGTGGTCGCCTTCCAGCGTGGCAAGAATCTCCCGGGCTCGCCCCACGATCGCGCCGGGCAATCCCGCGAGCTGCGCCACGTGAATGCCGTAGGAGCGGTCGGTGCCGCCCGGCTCCAGCTTGTGAAGGAAGACGACCGTATCGCCGGTCTCGCGAACCGCCACGTTGTAGTTCCGGGCATGCTGCAACCGCTCGGGCAGCTGCATCAGCTCATGGTAGTGGGTGGCGAACATGGTCTTGCACCCGAGCCGGTCGTGCAGGTGCTCGGTGACCGCCCACGCGATCGCCACGCCGTCGTAGGTGGAGGTCCCGCGCCCGATCTCGTCCAGCAGCACCAGGCTCCGCGCCGTCGCGCTGTGCAGGATCGCACTGGTCTCGCTCATCTCCACCATGAAGGTGGACTGTCCCTGGGCCAGGTTGTCGCTGGCGCCCACCCGGGTGAAGAGCCGGTCCACCACGCCGAGCGAGGCCTCCGCGGCGGGGACGAAGGCGCCCATCTGGGCCAGGACCACACAGAGGCCAATCTGCCGCAGGATGGTGGACTTGCCGGCCATGTTGGGCCCGGTGACGAGAAGGACGCGCTCGGCCCCGGTGAAGCGCGCGTCGTTGGGGATGAACGCCTCCCGCGCCATCATCCGCTCGATGACCGGGTGCCGGCTCTCGCGGAGCGTCAGGTCGAAGCCGGCATCCACCTCGGGCCGCACGTAGCGGCCGGCCACCGCCTTGTCGGCCAGCGCCGCCCACACGTCGAGCCGCGCGAGCACCCGCGCGGTCCGCTGGACCCGCTCGATCGCGTGACCCACCGCGCCGCGGAGTGAGCCGAACAGCTCGGCCTCGCGCACGGCCATCCGCTCCTCCGCGCCGAGCACCCGGGATTCGTAGTCCTTGAGCTCGGGCGTCACGTAGCGCTCGGCCGAGGCGAGCGTCTGCCGCCGCTCGTAGTCGGCGGGCACCCTGGCCGCGTGGGCGTTGGTGATCTCCAGATAGTACCCGAAGACCTTGTTGAAGCCGACCTTGAGTGAGGAGATCCCGGTGCGCTCCCGCTCCCGCTGCTGCAGCGAGGCGATGTACCGCCGCCCGCCGTCCCGGAGCGAGCGCAGCTCGTCGAGCTCGGCGTCGTAGCCGTGGCGGATGACCCCGCCATCGGCGAGCGCGGGTGGTGGGCGGTCCTCCAGCGCGGCGGTCAGCTCGCCCGCCAGATCGGCGAGGAGATCGAGCTCTTCGACCGCATCGGCCAGGAGCGCCGCCGGCCGGCCGCCGGGCAGCGCGAATCCGGCCACGGCGCTCAGC
>JACCRH010000317.1 GCA_013813675.1 Gemmatimonadales bacterium | reverse complement strand
CACCAGCACGGATCCGGCGGCGAACAGCGCGGCTACCCGGGCGGGATGTCCCTGCCGGATCGCGGTCTCATTCCCGCTGGGGTAGGCGAAACCGGCGCCGGTCGGCGCGTGGCCGCCGCTCGTGGTGGCGGCGGACTCGAGCTGGGCTGCCAGCTCGCCCGCGCTCTGCCACCGGTCGGCGGCACGTTTCTCCAGGCAGCGCATGATGGCCGTGCTGAGCGCCGCCGAGACGGTGCTCCGGTGTCGGAGAACCGGGTCCGGCACCTGGGTGATGTGTGCCGCCAGCATCGCCTGGGGGCTGGCCGCGACGAACGGCGTCCGCCCGCATAACATCTCGTAGGCGAGCACGCCCACCGCATAGAGGTCGGCGCGGTGGTCCACGTGGGGATCGGCGGCGGCCTGTTCCGGAGCCATGTACGCCGGGGTGCCCAGGGCGACGCCGAGCGAGGTCAGCGAGCCGCCGCTCGAGGCGCTCACCGCCTTGGCCACCCCGAAGTCGGTGATCACGGCGTGCCCCTCCGACATGAGCACGTTCTCCGGCTTGATATCGCGATGCACCACCCCGTTCCGGTGGGCATACGCGAGCGCATCGGTCACCTCGCGGAGCACGCGAACCACTTCGGTCACCGGCAGCTCACCCTCCCGCGCGAGCTTTGCCCGGAGCGACTCCCCGGCGATGAACGGCATGATGTAGTAGAGGAGGTCGCCCGAGGCGCCCGCCGTGAGAAGCGGGACGATGTGCGGGTGCTGCAGTCTCGCCGCGAGCCGGATCTCCTGCTCGAACCGCTCCGCGTTGACCCCGGCCCCCATCTCCGGCGGGAGCACCTTGATCACCACCTGACGCGAGAGCCGCGTCTCCTCGGCGAGGAAGACGCGGCTCATCCCACCGCCCCCGAGCTCCCTCAGGACGTGGTAGGTGTCTCCGACGGCGGCCTGGATCCGGGTCTCGAGACCGATCCTCCGGCTCCTGTAAGGGGATGCATCAAGCTACAGTGGCGCAAGTAATCTGTCATCCTGAGCGAAGCGAAGGAGGGGAACGAGGCTACGGCTCCTTCGCTTCGCTCAGGATGACAAGACTTGTTCGGCCCTGCCCTCACGCGCCAAGCCCCACCAGCTCTGCCCATGAGTCGGGCTCGAGGCTCGCGCCTCCGACCAGCACGCCGTCCACTTCTTCCCGTGCCAACAGCGCCAGCACGTTTCCCTGGTTGACGCTCCCACCGTAGAGAATCGGCACCCGGTGCGCGACGCCGCGGCGGCTGATCTCGAACCGGATCAGCTCGTGGACCTGGGCGGCGTCGTCCGGGGTGGCGTTCTTGCCGGTGCCGATCGCCCAGACCGGTTCATACGCCAGCACCACCTTCTCCCACTCGCCCGGCGTGATCCGCTCCAGGAGCGACCCGATCTGCCGGGTGACCACAGCCTCGGTGCGTCCGCCTTCGCGTTCCGCGAGGGTCTCCCCGACACAGACCAGCGGGGTGACACGGGCCTTGAGCGCCGCCGCCAGCTTCCGCCCCACCTGCTCGTCGGTTTCGCCGAAGAGGTGGCGGCGCTCGGAGTGACCGATCAGTACGGCCCGGGCCCCGGCCTCCGCCACCAGGGGAAGCGACAGCTCGCCGGTGAAGGGACCCTTGGGCTCCCAGTGCACGTTCTGCGCGCCGATGGTCACATCCTGGCGACCGGCGGATGCCTCGCAGGCGGCGGCAATGGAAATGGAGGGGGGAAAGAACCAGAGACGGCGGTCGGCTACCGGAGAGGTGAGGTTCAGAAACCGAGACAGAAAATCCCGAGCCGCCGCCGGGCCGTGGTGCATCTTCCAGTTAGCGGCGTAGAGGAGCGAGCGCCTAGACATCGTCCAGCGCCGCCACGCCCGGCAGCGTCTTTCCTTCCAGGAACTCCAGGGAAGCACCGCCGCCGGTCGAAACGTGCGTCATGCGATTCTCCAAGCCCGCCTGGGCGACCGCCGCGGCCGAGTCCCCCCCGCCCACCACGGTCACGGCGCCATTGCCGGTGGCGGCCGCCATCGCGCCGGCAATGGCGAGAGTGCCGTGGTCGAAGGGCGGCGTCTCGAACACACCCATCGGGCCGTTCCACACCACCGTGCCGGCGCCTTCGATCTTCGTGCCGAAGTCTCGTTCGGTTTCGGGGTCGATGTCGTAGACTGCCCAGCCCTCCGGTATCTGATCCCGGCGCACCGTCCGGGTCTCAGCGCCGGCCTTCAGCTCCTGCGCGATGACCGCACCGCCCGGCAGAACGAGCTTGGTCCCCGACTCGGCCAGGAGCCGCCGCGCCAGCTCGACCCGGTCGGCCTCGACGAGGGACTTCCCGGTCTCCAGCCCCATCGCCGCGAAGAAAGTGCACGCCATGGCGCCGCCCAGCAGGACGTGGTCAACCGTGGGAAGCAGCGCGGAGATCAAGTCGATCTTGCCGCTGATCTTGGCCCCGCCGAGCAGCGCGACGAAGGGGCGCTTGGGCCGGTGCAGCGCGTCGCCCAGGTAGTGCAGCTCCTGCTGCATCAGGAACCCGGAGACGGCCGGCTTCAACAGCCGCGCCACCGCCTCGGTGCTCGCGTGGGCGCGGTGGGCCGAGCCGAAGGCGTCGTTCACGTAGAAGTCACCCAGCGCGGCCAACCGTGCCGCCAGGGCCGGGTCGTTGCCCTCCTCGCCGGGAAGGAAGCGGGTGTTCTCGGCCATGGCCACGCCTCCCCGAGGAAGGCGCCGGGTCTCGGTGACCGCCTGCTCGGAGAGCGGGTCGCGGAGGAAGGCCACCGGCGACCCCAGCAGGCGCTCCAGCTCGTTCACCACCGGCTGGAGGGAGTACTTGGGGTCGGGGCCTCCCTTGGGCCGTCCCAGATGCGAGAGCAGCACCACCCGCGCGCCCCGGCTCCGAAGAAACTCGATGGTCGGAAGCGCGGCCCGCACCCGCGTGTTGTCGGTGACCCTGCCGTCTTTGACCGGGCAGTTGAAGTCCACCCGCACCAGGGCCCGCTGGCCCTCGATCGCACCTCCGTCCAGCGACTCCAGCGTGCGCTTCACAGCCGCTCCCCCACGTAGCGCAGCAGGTCCACGCACCTGGCCGAGTAGCCCATCTCGTTGTCGTACCACGAGGTCACGTTCACCAACGTGCCGTTGACCACGTTGGTGGAAAGCGCGTCCACCGTGCTGGACTGCAGGGAGCCGATGTAGTCCACCGAGACCAGCGGCTCCTCGCTCACCATGAGCACGTCCTTGAGCGGGCCGGCGCCGGCGGCCTTGCGAAAGGCGTCGTTCACTTCCTCGACGGTGGTGGCCTTCTCCACCACGCAGGTAAGCGCCACGACAGAGACGTCCGGCGTGGGCACCCGGAGCGATACCCCGTCGAGCTTTCCCTTGACCTCCGGCAGCACCAGCGACGTGGCCTTGGCGGCGCCGGTGGTGGTCGGGATGATCGAGAGCGCCGCCGCGCGGGCCCGGCGGAGATCCTTGTGAGGAAGGTCGAGGATCTGTTGGTCGTTGGTGTACGAATGCACCGTGGTCATGAAGCCGCTGACGAATCCGAACCGGTCGAGGATGACCTTGACCACCGGCACCAGGCAGTTGGTGGTGCAGCTCGCGTTAGAGATGATGTGGTGCTTGGCGGCGTCGTACGACTGATGGTTGACGCCGTACACTATGGTGATGTCCTCCTTTTTCGCCGGGGCGGAGATGATCACCTTCTTGGCGCCGCCGGTAAGATGCAGCGCGGCCTGGTCCCGCTCGGTGAACCGGCCGGTGGACTCGAGGACCACGTCCACGCCCAGATCCTTCCACGGGAGCTTGGCGGGATCCTTCTCCGACAACACGCGGATCGAGTCGCCGTCCACCACCAGGGCGTCCTTTTCCGCTTTGACCTCACCATCAAAACGTCCGTGAACCGAGTCGTATTTGAGCAGGTGGGCCAGCGTCTTGGTATCGGTGAGATCGTTCACCGCGACGAAGTCGAGCTGGCTCAGCCCCAGCTTCTTCGCCGCCCGGAGCGTGTTGCGACCGATCCGCCCGAAGCCGTTGATGCCGATGCGAATTGCCATCCGGTCTCCTCGTGTGGAAGCTCTAGCCCACCGGTTCGATCGCTCTCGCGAAGGTGATCCCGTCAACGCTCGCCGCCCCGGCAGCGGCGACGGCAGCTCCCGCCGAGACCAGCGTGGCCCCCGTGGTAAACACGTCGTCCACCAGCACCGCCGCCACCCCGCCGGCGCCCGTGCAGGCGAACGCGCCGGCGAGGTTCGCCGCTCTTGCTTCGGGCGTGAGCGCGGTCTGAGTTTGCGTCTCCCGCGTCCGCCGGAGCAGATCGGGCCGAACCGGAGCCCCGATCAGCCGCCCGAGCGAGGCGGCGATGCGCTCGCTCTGGTTGTAGCCCCGCTCGCGGGCCCGGCGGGACCCGAGCGGAACAGGAATCAAGGATACCTGCCCGGTCAATGGCTCCAGGTCTCGCATCGCCAGCGCCATCGCTTCGGCCACCCGCCACCACCCGTCGTACTTCAGCCGATGGACGGCGCGCCGGGCCGAGTCCCCCAGCCAGACGGCGCTTCGGACCCGCCTGAGCCCTGGGCCCCAGTCGGAACAGATCCGGCAGGTGAGACCCGGAACGATGGGCTGGCCGCACCGGTCGCACACCGGGTTCGGTATCGCCCGCCACCGCGAGCGGCACAGGGCGCAAACCAGAGCGTCGCCCTCCCGCTCAGCGACCGGTGCCTCGCACAACAGGCAGGCGGCCGGGAGGAGCCAGCGCTCCAGGTCGGCGAGGGAGGCGCGCCATCCAGCAAACCGCTCAGCGAAGGGCGGCATCCACGGCGGCGCGCATGATCTCGGTGGGGGCGGAGACACCGGTGAACCAGCGCTCCAGCGCCCCCGCACCCTGAGCCACCAGCATGCCCCGCCCGTCGGCGGCGCGGCGGCCGGCCGCCCGCATCGCGTGGACCCAGCGGGTCTCTCCGGTGCGGTAGACCATGTCGAACGCCGCCGCCGCCTGGGGGGCTGCCTCGGGACCGACGGGCAGCGGATCGTCCGCGCCAAGTCCCAGCGGGGTGGCGTTGATGACCAGCCGACACTCCGTCGCCGGCGCCAGCTGGACGCCCCGGCCGGCGATCCAGCGCTCGAACGCGGCCGCGCGATCGGCGGACCGGGAGGAGACCGCCACCGGCGATCCGCACTTCGCCGCGGCGATGGCCGCCGCCCGGGCGCCGCCGCCGGTCCCGACGATCAGCCAGGGACCGGGTGGCGGGTCCAGGGGACCGAGGGCACCCAACAGCCCCTCGACATCCGTATTGCTTCCCACCACGGCGCCCTGCTCGCTCCAGAACACGTTGCAGGCGCCGACCTGCTCGGCTTCGTCGAGCCGCCGGTCCACCGCGAGCGCGGCGGCCTCTTTGTGGGGAATGGTGACGTTGCCGCCGCCGCCCGCCCGAGCCAGCGCTCGAATGATCGGGGCGACATCATCCGGTGCGCAGCGGAGGGCCACGTAAACGGCGCGCAGGCCGAGCGCGCGGAAGGCGGCGTTCTGCATGGCGGGAGAGAGAGAGTGCGCCACCGGGTCGCCGAGGAGGGCGAAGACCCGGGTGTTGCCGTCGATCACCGCACCATGCCGGCGACGCGGCTCACGACCATGCCGACCAGCTCCTGCAGCTCCCCGAACGTGGTGCGGTAGCTCGCGAGGTCGGATCCGAACGGATCGGTCACCTCGGAATGGCTCGCGTCCCGGCCGGCGTACGAGCCCAACAGATGGACCTTGGGTTCACCGCCCAACTCGGCGACCCGCGCCAGATGGTGTCCCGACATGGTGAGCACCAGGTCGGCCTCGCGCACCATGTCACGCGTCAGCAGCCGGGCTCGGTGCTCGCTCAGATCCAGGCCGTGCTCCAGTCCGACCAGATAGGCTCCTTCGGAGGCCGGCGCGCCTTCCCAGGCACCGGTGCCCGCCGACCCCACCGTCACCTGCTCGATGCCGCGGGCGGCCAATGCCTCGCGCAGCAGGCCTTCGGCCATCGGGCTGCGGCAGGTGTTTCCGGTACAGACGAACAGGATGTGCATGTCAGAAGATAAGCCGGGTCACGGCGCCAGTCTCCCCGCGGCGCGGCGTAGCTCGCCGCGCGGGATCGCGCCCTCGCGCACCAGCCGCGGCACCGGGCCGGTGCAGTCTACCAGCGTGGACGGGGGCACGTTGCCGAGCACGCCGCCGTCCAGGATCAGGAGCTCGCCCAGTTCCACCTCGGCGGCAAACACCTCGCGGATTCGGTCGGGCCCGGGTGCGGCTGGCTGGCCGGGCCGGTTGGCCGAGGTGGAGGTCAGCGGCCGGCCGGTCGCCGCCACCAGCCGGGCGATGCCGGCGTGCGACGTGTGCCGCACCGCGATCCCGCCTTCGCCGCCGCGCAGCTCGTCGGGCAACCGGCCCTCGCCACCCCGGAGCACCAGGGTGAG
>JACCRH010000262.1 GCA_013813675.1 Gemmatimonadales bacterium | reverse complement strand
CAGCCGGCGGGTGGACATCGCGGTCTCCTCCTGCACCAGCCGACACTCCGGATGGGACGCGTCGATCTTCTCCAGCTTGGTGGACGCCAGGTAGTCGCTCACCGTTGCCGGGACGATGAAGTAGCCGTCGGCCAGCCCCTGCATCAGCGCGCTCGCCCCCAGCCGGTTGGCGCCGTGATCGGAGAAATTCGCTTCGCCGATCACGTGCAAGCCGGGGATGGTGCTCATCAGGTTGTAGTCCACCCAAAGGCCGCCCATGGTGTAATGGACGGCGGGATAGATCCGCATCGGCACCTGGTACGGATTCTCGTCGGTGATCCGCTGATACATCTCGAAGAGGTTGCCGTAGCGCTCGCGGATGGCGTCCACCCCGACCCGGTTGATGGCATCGGCGAAATCGAGGTAGACGCCGAGGCCGCCTGGACCCACGCCGCGGGCCTCGTCGCACACCGTCTTGGCCGCGCGGGAGGCGATGTCGCGCGGCGCGAGATTCCCGAAGCTGGGGTAGCGGCGCTCGAGGTAGTAGTCCCGCTCGGCCTCGGGGATCTGGTCGGGCGCGCGGGTGTCTCCCTCCCGCTTGGGCACCCAGACCCGCCCGTCGTTGCGCAGCGACTCGCTCATCAGGGTGAGCTTCGACTGGTACTCGCCGCTCTGCGGAATGCAGGTCGGGTGGATCTGGGTATAGCACGGGTTGCCGAAGAACGCGCCCCGCTTGTGCGCCCGCCAGATCGCGGTGGCGTTGGAGCCCTTGGCGTTGGTCGAGAGATAGAACACGTTGCCGTATCCGCCGGTACCCAGCACCACCGCGTCGCCGACGTGGGTCTCGATGGCGCCGCTCACCATGTCCCGCACCACGATGCCCCGGGCCTTTCCGTCCACCACGATCAGGTCCAGCATCTCGGTCCGGGGAAACATGGTCACGCCGCCCCCGGCGATCTCCTTCTCCAGTTGCTGGTACGCTCCCAGGAGAAGCTGCTGTCCGGTCTGCCCTCGGGCGTAGAAGGTCCGCGACACCTGGGCGCCGCCGAACGACCGGTTGGCCAGCAGTCCGCCGTACTCCCGGGCGAAGGGCACCCCCTGGGCGACGCACTGGTCGATGATGTTGACGCTGATCTGGGCCAGCCGGTAGACGTTGGCCTCCCGGGCCCGAAAATCCCCGCCCTTCACCGTGTCGTAGAACAGGCGAAAGATGCTGTCGCCGTCGTTGCGGTAGTTCTTGGCCGCGTTGATGCCGCCCTGCGCGGCGATGCTGTGCGCCCGCCGGGGGGAGTCCTGGAAGCAGAAGCACTTCACCTTGTAGCCCAGCTCGCTCAAGGTAGCGGCCGCGGATGCTCCGGCCAGCCCGCTGCCCACCACCAGCACGGTGTGCCTCCGCTTGTTGGCGGGGTTTACCAGCTTCATCTCGAACCGGTGCTTGTCCCACTTCCGTTCGATGGGGCCGGAGGGGATCCGAGAGTTCAGGGGCATGGATGGGCTCATCCGATTCTCTCCAGAAATCCCATGACGACGATGGCCGTGAACCCCAGCCACACCGCTGCCGCCACCGCCCTCGCCAGCCCGCGCTGAAACGGCCGGGGCGAGGGCTGAGCCACACCGAGGCTCCGGCCGCTGCTCCAGAGTCCATGGTAGAGGTGTAAGCCCACCGCGATCATGGCGAGCAGGTAGAAGCCGGCCACCCACGGGTTCCGGAAGCCGGTGCTCACGTTGTGATAGGGATCGAGCTCGATGAAATCCGGGTGGGCCGTGCCGGTAGTAAAGTGCAAGATGTGGTAGACCAGGAAAATCAGGATCAGCGCCCCGCCCCACCGGATCGTCCTACCCGCGAGGGTGGACGCCTGCGGCACTCGGCCGCCGGCGTAGGGCTGAGGCCGCGCGGCCCGGCTCCGGAGGGTGAGCTGGACCGCGGCCACGATGTGAAGGATCACTGCCACCAGGAGAATGAGGCGGGCGCCCCAGAGCGCCCCACCAGTGCCGTGCAACAGGGCGGCGTAGCGATTGATGCGGTCGGGGCCGCCGAACACCAGCAGATTGGCCAGCACATGGCTGATCAGGTAGCCGGCGAGCACCAGGCCGGTCACCGCCATCACCGCTTTTTTGCCCACCGTCGTCTGCCACAACATCCGCGGGCGGGTCATCGCCCGGTCCCTCTCACCCGTCCACCATCGCCTGCATCGCCCGGACCGCTTCTGCCGACTTATGAAGGTCGGACCGCTCCTGGCCGGTGAGCTCGATGTCTACGATCGCCTCGAGGCCCTTCCGCCCCAAGCGGCAGGGGACCCCGCAGAAAACGTCGCTCAGGCCGAACTCGCCCTGGAGCCACGCGGAGCACGGCAGCAGCCGCTTTCGGTCGAGAGCGATCGCCTCAACCATCTGGACCGCCGCCGCGCTGGGGGCGTAGTAGGCAGAGCCGGTCTTGAGGAAGCCCACGATCTCGGCCCCCCCGTTGCGGGTGCGCTCGACGATCGCGTCGAGCCTGCTCTTCTCCAACAACTGGCTCACCGGAATGCCCGACACGGTGGTATAGCTCACCAGCGGCACCATGGTATCGCCGTGGCCACCCAGCACCATGGCCTGGATGTCCTGGGCCGACACCTTCATCGCCTGGGCGAGAAACATGCGATAGCGCGCGGTGTCGAGGACGCCCGCCATCCCGATGATCCGCTCACGGGGGAACCCGGTGGCCTTCATGGCGACGTAGCACATCACGTCGAGCGGGTTGGAGACCACCACCACGATCGCCTCCGGAGCCACCCGCGCGATCTGCTCGCAGACCGAGCGCACGATGCCGGCGTTGGTCTTGGTGAGATCGTCCCGGCTCATGCCGGGCTTTCGGGCGATGCCCGCCGTCACCACGAAGATGTCCGCTCCGGCCGCCTGCTCGTAGCTGTTGCTCCCGACGATGCGGGTGTCGAAGCCCTCGATGGGGCCGGACTGCCACTGGTCGAGCGCCTTGCCCTGGGGTACCCCCTCCACCACGTCGATCATCACGACGGTGCGGGCGAGATTCTTCTCCGCCAGGCGCTGCGCCGCGGTGGCGCCCACGTTGCCCGCACCGACGACGGCCACTTTGTGGAGCATGACGTCCGTTCTGGGTCTTGAGGTTGAGGTAGAACGCGGTGGTCTAAGGCGCCGAAAAGTAGCGGGCTACGTACCGGCGGCAAAGTCGGGCGGCCGCACCTGGCGGAGCGCTTCGTAGAGCACGATTCCGACGGCGGTCGAGAGATTGAGGCTGCGGACCGGGCCGCTCATCGGGATGGTGAAGCAGCGCTCCGGGTGCTTCTGCAGGATCCGCTCCGGCATGCCTTCGGTTTCGCTGCCGAACACCAGACAACTGTTGCCCCGGTAAGGGGCCTGCCAGAAACTCCGCCCCGCCTTGGCGGAGAAGTAGAGGCAGCGGCTTCGGTCCATCGCGTCGCGGAAGGCGAACCAGTCGGGGTGCCGCCAGAGATCCACATCCCCCCAATAGTCCAGGCCCGCGCGGCGAAGATCCGCATCGTCGAGCGAGAATCCCAGCGGCTCGATCAGGTGGAGCGCGACCTCGGCGGCGGCGCAGAGCCGGGCGATGTTCCCGGTGTTAGGTGGGATCTGGGGCTCGATGAGCGCGACCTGGAGCGCCATCAGCCGCCGCGGGTGTGCATCTCGCGCCGGGTGTCGGCTCGCAGGCTCTCGATTCGGTGCAGGATGCCACGGTCCGCGAGCTCGGCCCGCTCTTCCGCCCCGCGGTCGTTTCGTGCGCGCCACGCGGAGGCGATGCGCTCGACGATCTCTCCGTCGCTCGCGCCGCCGCGGAGCAGCTCGCGCAGATCGAGGCCGACCTCTCCGTACAGGCAGAGCAGGAAGGTCCCGTCCGCGGTCAGGCGGCCGCGGTCGCAGGTGCGGCAGAAGGGCGCGGTGGTCGAGGCGATGACACCGAAGACCGTCCCGTCATGCAGAGCGAAGCGCTGGGCCGGCGCCCATCCCGCTTCGCGCAGCTCCCGCACCGGACCGTAGCGTCCGGCCACGAGCTCCAGGATCTCCCGTTGCGAGACCACCTGGTCCATCGCCCATCCCGTGGCACCGCCCACGTCCATGTACTCGATGAAGCGGGCTTCCAGTCCACGGTCGCGCGCGAACTCCAGCAGGTCCAGCACCTCGTCGTCGTTGTACCCGCGGATGACGACCGTATTCATCTTGATCGACGAAAACCCGGCCGAGCGGGCTGCGTCGATGCCCGAGACCACATCGGCGTGCCGGGCGCTGCGGGCGAACTCCTGCATCCGCTCCGGGCGAAGGGTGTCCAGGCTCACGGTCACCCGCCGGAGCCCGGCCGTCCGCAGCGCCGCCGCCTGGCGCGCGAGCAACACGCCGTTGGTGGTCAGCGCCATATCGGCGATAGCGTCATGGCGGGCGATCAGCGATACCAGGGTAGCGAGGTCGTGCCGGAGAAGCGGTTCCCCGCCGGTGAGCCGTACCTTGCGCACCCCGAGTGCGGCAAAGATCCCCACCACGCGATCGATCTCCTCGAACGTGAGAATCGATTCCCGGGGCAGCCAGGCGTACTCGGCCTCGGGCATGCAGTAGCGGCACCGGAGATTGCAGCGATCGGTGACCGAGATCCGGAGGTTGCGGAGGGGACGCTTCAGGCGGTCGGTGGGCCCGTTGGGCAGCGGCGGAGCGATCACGACGCCGGCACCTCGTCAAGAGGCGACCCGGTTGGATCGACCCAGGCCACCGCCCCATCCAGGTAGTGCTCCTTTTTCCAGATCGGCACGCGGCGCTTGACGGCCTCGATCACGAACCGGCAGGCGGCAAAGGCCTCATCCCGATGCGGGGCGGACACCGCGATCGCGACCGCGATATCCCCGATCTCGAGACCGCCGACCCGATGCTCCAACGCGACACGAACCGGCCATTCCGCTTCCGCCTCCCGCACGATCCGCTGGCATTCCGCTTCGGCCATGGGCCCATAGGCGGAGTATTCCAACCGCCCCACCGCCCGGCCACCGTGGTGATTCCGAACCTGGCCCACGAAGGAGGCGATGGCGCCGTGCGCCGGGGACTCGATTCGGGCGGTGAGCACTGCCGGATCGATCGGGGCAGCGGTGAGGTGTCCCAAGGTCTCAGCCTCCCGCGAGCGGCGGCAGGAGAGCGATCTCATCCCCTTCGGCCAGCCGAGTTTCCAGCCCGGCATGGACGAGATTCACCGCACAGAGGGGGCGGGGCGGGATCTGGTCGCCGCCGGGAAGAGTGCGCACGTGATCCAACGCGTCGCCCACCGTCGCCAGGAGGGGCAGCGCCACCCGCACCGATTCGAGCCCCAGCCGGTCGGCGTAGCTGGCGAAGAGAAGAACGCGCACGTTCACGATTTGCGTGCTGGGGGCGGGCATGACTGGAAGCTATCCGCAACCGTCCGGTGGGGGAACGGCGGCTCCGCCAAGATCCGCCAAGAAAGGAAGGCCGCCCGGGATGGAGATCCCGGTGCGGCCCCTCTGAATGGTGTCGGTGCTGCCCCGCTCTTACATGCCCTGGGCGGCTTCTCCGGCGGGCTCGCTCTCGTCCGCGACCAGGGCCCGTAACTCTTTGCTGGGCTTGAAGACCGGGACGGGACGCGCGGCCACTTCGACCGGATCTCCGGTGCGCGGATTGCGCGCCATCCTGGTTTTGCGACGGCGGATCTTGAAGGTCCCGAACCCACGTACCTCGATGTTGTGCTGCTGCTTAAGCGCCTCTTTCACGGCCTCCAGAAAGGCGTCGACGACGCGAGCACAATCCTTCTTGGAGATCATGGGCCCGGCGGTCCGGGCGATCGAAGCGGTCACCTGTTCGACGAGATCAGCCTTGGTCATGCGTCCCCCAGAAGGGTTACAGACAGCGCGGCTCGGGCCGGCATCCTGGCCGATACTATGGGCTTAAGTGTTGTCTGTCAAGGGCTTGGCGTTCGGCACCGGAGCGAGACGAAGGGAGGAGAGAAACTCCTCGAAGTGCGGGAAGGCGTCGTGTGGTCCCGGCGCGGCCTCAGGATGATACTGCACGGCGAACATCGGCAGCTCGCGATGCCGCACGCCCTCGATGGTTCCATCGTTGAGATTCAGGTGCGTAACCTCGAGCCCGCTCGCCCCGGGAACCCGCTCTGCATCGCCAACTAGCGCGAACCCATGGTTTTGCATCGTGATCAGAACCTGGCCGGTGCGGAGATCGCGCACCGGGTGGTTTCCCCCGCGGTGACCGTACGACATCTTGGCCGTGTCACCACCGAAGGCGAGCCCGACCAGTTGATGCCCCAGGCAGATGCCGAACGTGGGCAGGCCCGCGCCGGCCAGTTCCCTGATGTTGCCGATGGCGTATCCAACCGCGGCCGGATCACCTGGCCCGTTGGAGAGGAAGAGCCCATCGGGCTTCAGCTCGCGCACTTGCGCCGCGCTGGTCGCGGCGGGAACCACCGTCACTCTGCACCCCGCCCGCACCAGCATCCGCACGATGTTGCGCTTCATGCCATAGTCGTAGGCGATCACGTGGGGGCCCTGCCCCTCGGTCCGGTTCTCGCGAACCGTGGCACGCGACGCGAGGTCGAGCCCGGTCATGGAGGGAGAGGCCATGAGCCGGGCGGTCAACTCGAGACTCGGCTCGCGTCCCTCGGCGATGACTCCCCGCATCGCGCCGCGCTCGCGAAGGTGCCGGGTGAGCCGGCGGGTGTCCACACCCTCGAGCACCGGCACCCCCGACGCCTCCAGCCAGTCGTCCAAGCTGAGCGTCGCCCGCCAGTTGGACGGGTGGCGGGACATCTCCCGCACTACCACGCCCGACACCTGGGGGCGCTCCGATTCCATATCTTCCTGGTTGATGCCGTAATTCCCGATCATCGGCGCGGTCATCACCACGATCTGGCCGAGGTAACTGGGGTCGGTGAACGTCTCTTGATAGCCGGTGAGATTGGTGGTGAAGACCACTTCCCCGAAGGCGGGGTCGACCGGCCGCAGCGTGGAACCCGCGAAGCAGGTCCCGTCCTCGAGCACGACGAAAGCGGGGCGATCCGTCATCCGGTCGCCCCGTGCGCTGTCGCGCTCACTGGCTGGGCGGGCTTTGAGGAGCCGGCCCGCCACTAGAGGGTGCGGGTCCGGAGGGTGCCGGCCCGGTTGCGGTGTCCGGCGTGCCTCCCAATGGGAGTGGCGCGCTCGGCGCCGGTGCCACCGGGGTAGTGGCGCGGAGCCGCTCCTGCAGCTCACTGGTTTGGCCGCCACGGGGGACCACGGAGAGCAGCAGGGACAGGGCCAGAAAGATCCCGCCACACCACCAGGTGAGCTTGGTGAGAATGGTGACCGCCTGCCGCCCACCGAGCACGGTATCGGTGGTAGCCCCGCCGAGCGAGGCGAGGCCTCCGCCTTGGCCGGCCTGGAGCAGGACGACGGCGGAGAGCAGCAGGGCGTCGAGGATGAGCAGCGTGAGCAAAAACGCGAACATGAGGTTCTCCTGGGCAGCCGGGAAGTCTAGCCACCGGCTCAGGTTGGGGCAATCCGTCTCGCGCCACTTCCCGCCCACGAAGGTGCCAGCGATAGCGCCGTTCCCGGCGCCGAACACGATCGCGTCGGGCAGCCCGGCGGCCGGCACGCCCAGGAGAGATGGCACCGTCAGATCCACCGCCGCGAGATCGGCCCACTCCCCCGGCGCGATTCGGCCGGCGCCGAGGCCCAGCGATGCGCTTCCCCCGCTGGTCGCGGCCTCGAGCGTCGTGGCCGCGACCTCCCCGTGGGCATCGGTGAGCGCTCCCCTCAGCTCGCCGCGAAGTCGCTGTCCGTATTCCAGCCAGCGCATCTCTTCGATGAAGGAGATTCTGGCGTTCGAATCGGTGCCCAGCGAGATCCTTCCGCCGAACGCGTGGGGCGCGGAGAGATCGGGGATACCGTCTCCCAGATTGGCCTCGGTCAGCGGGCAGACGCAGACCCGGCCACCGCGGTCCAGAAACGCCGTCATGTCGTCGGGTGAGGTATGGGTACAGTGGACCGCCGTCATGTTCCCCTCGGGGCCGAGCTCGTCGCAGAGGAGGCGCATCGGCGTGCGGCCATAGGCCGCGACGGACTCCTCGATCTCGCGCCGCTGCTCCTCCACGTGCATGTGGAAGGGCAACCGGCGCCGCACCGCCTCGGCGTGCAGCGCTTTGATCTCGGCGAGGCTCGCGGCGCGGACGCTGTGGGCCACGACGCCGAGCGACTGGGTGGCGGGATCCAGGCGCCGCGACAGCCGGTCGAGCTGTCGCCAGTACGCTTGCAGGTTCAGCGTGGCGAATCGATTCTGCCCCCGCTCGAGAGCTTTTCCGATCCCTCCCGACGCGTAGTAGGCCTGCAGCAAGACGATTCGTACGCCCACCTCGGACGCCGCCTGAAGCACCACCTCGTCGAAGCTGAAGTCACCGTCCTGGTCATGATGGAGGTAGTGGAACTCCCCCACGCTGGTGATGCCCGCGTCCCGCATCTCAGCGAACGCCTGGCGGCAGATCCGCATCAGGGCATCTCGATCGAGGGACGCCACCAGGGCGTACATCGCGTCGCGCCAGCTCCAGAAGCTCCCCGCGCCGGATGCGAAGCGCTCTCCCGAGCCGCGCAGCCCGCGCTGAAAGGCATGGGAGTGCGCGTTCACGAAGCCGGGCAGGAGCGCCACCCGGTGCAGCCGGTGGAGCGCACCCGGCCGGGCCCGCTCGACCGCCGCAATGCGGCCGTCGGGGCCAACCGTGATGGCCCGGTCAGGAACGAATGCGCCGTCGATCCATGTGAGATCCGCCTGAATCGTCTGCCGGCTCATTCGGCGAAACATCTCCGTCGGACGATGTCGTCGAGCAGTTGGCCGGCGCGCACGAACTCCGCGATCGGCAGGAACTCGTTGGGCCGGTGGGCGACTTCGATGCTTCCCGGTCCGAAGATCGCGCAGCGGAACCCGGCGGTCTGGAGCCATCCGGCGTCGGTGGCGAAGGCGACACTCTGGGCGCCGTGCTGCCCGACCAGGCCGCAGAGCTCGCGGTAGAGGGCGGCCCCTTCATCGAGCATCATCGCGGGGCTCTCACCGAGAGACGTGAGCTCGAATGGCTCGCCGGGGAGCGCCTCGGCCACGGTGGCGCGCACGCGCTCGGTCATGTCGTCGGCCTTCATCTCCGGCAACAGCCGGATACCGACCTGCACCGCGCAGCGGTCGGGGATCACGTTCACCGCGCTGCCGCCAGACACCAGGCCGACGTTGAGCGCCGCGTACGGCACCTCGGGAAAGTGCGCGCCGTGGGTCGGTCGTTCCGCCTCCATGTCGATCCGCAGCTTGGCGAGTGCGCCGATCGCCAGCGCAGCGGGCTCGATCGCGTTGCGGCCGAGGTGGGGGTAGCCGCTGTGCGCGGCTCGTCCGTGGAAGGCGAGCTGGAGTCGGATCATCCCCTTGTGAAGCCGGACCACACGGAGAGATGTAGGCTCGCCGATGATGACGTCTCGAGGAAGGCCCGGCGAGGCAGGCCGGCTCTCCACGAAACGCCGCGCACCGAGAGTGCCGGTCTCCTCGTCGTAAGTCAGCAGCAGCGCCAGAGGCCGGCGGAGACGGGACGGCGTGCAGCGGGCCAGCCGGTTGATCGCGAGCGCCAGGAACCCCTTCATGTCGGCCGCGCCTCGGCCCACGAAGCTCTCCCCTGATCTCGTGAGGGTGAAGGGCGCGGAGTGCCACTCCGGCTCGTCGGCGGGCACGACGTCCATATGGCCGGAAAGCGTGAGACCTTCGCCGCCCGGCCCGTCGGGCCCCGCGCGAATGACGAGGTTGGCCTTGGTTCCGTCCTGGGACCAGAGCTTTTCCACTCCGATCCCCGGGCGATCGAGGTAGTCGGCTACGAAATCGGCGAGGGGAAGATTGCTGAGCCGGCTGGTGGTATCGAAGGCGACTAGGCGCTCGAGCAGCGCCGGGTCGGAGAGCCCCGAGGCACCGCTCATCCGCCCGGCTCCCGGGCGAGCTGAGCCAGTCTCGCGCGAACCTCGCGGACTGCCGGCTGGAGCTCGGGGTCGGCGTTTTTCCAGAGATCAACGAAGCGGTTGTAGTTGTCCGCCGCCTGCCGCCGATCGCCTCGGGCTTCGTGGAGCTCGCCGAGCCGCTTGAGGCTGGGCGCGACAGTGTACGATTCGAGAATTCGAGCAGCCTCGATGGTCGGCGTGCCCGCGACCCGTTGGAACGCCGCGATCGCGGAGTCGGCGTGGCCCAGCCGGTCGTGGTTCATGCCCAGCTCGTAGGAGCCACAGATGCCGCACGAGCCGTCCTCCGCGAGCCAGGCGCCGTACGCCTCCAGCGCATCCGCATGCCGGGCTTCGGCCTCGGCAATGTCGCCCCGCGCAGCGTGACGCTCGCGTCTGAGCCGGCGCATCCCTTCGGGAACGACCGCCTCGAACTCGCGGTACAGCCGTTTCGCCTCGTCGGCCTTGCCGGCCAGGGCGAACGCCGATGCCAGACTGAGGTAAGGCCGGTCGAGCGGTTCGAGTGAAGCCAGCGGATATCGAGTGAGGACCGCCGCCAGAAAGCCCGGCGCCGCCGCCCGGTCGCTCCCGTACCTGGCGTCGAGGATCACCAGCGAGGCCGCAACGTCCAGGTAGTCACGGGCCGCCTTCTCCGAGTCCAGCTGTGAGAGGAGGCCGCGGAGAAGCCGCCTGGCCTCCGCGATCTTCCCCTGCTGCTCGGCGATGCCGGCGAGGCCTCGAGTCGCGAACGCCCGGACGAAGCGACTCTCTCCCTGATGTTCGCGGGCCTGCCGAAGCATCCGTTCAGCGGTGGGCAAGTCTCTCCGCACCCGGGCCATCAAAGACTGGAGTCCCTCGGAGTACGGGCTGCCGGGTGCGCTCGCACTGTAGCGGTCGGCGGTTTCCTGTGCCTCGACGAGTTGACCCTGGGCGACCTGTGCGCTGATCGTGTTCAGGAAGAACGATGTGCCCCTGCCCAGGCGCGACGCGCGACTCGCCAGGCTCTCGGCCTCCACGTACCGGCGCCGGTCCATCAGGGGAATCGACAGGTTGTTGAGCGCCACCAGATTGTCCGGGTCGATGGCGAGCACGGCCCGGTATGCGGCGATCACCTTCGCCGGATCGCCATCCACAAAGTGATGGTAATAGCCGATCGCGAGCCCGCGCTCGAGGGCGGGAAGCCGATCCCGGTGGCGGTAGGCCTGAGTGGCGGCGGCCGCCTGCCGGGTTCCCGAGCGCTGGGTATTCCCCAAGACTACTGCGAGCTTTCGCCAGGCCATCGCGAAGCCGCTGTCGAGCGCCACGGCCTCCTCGAGGAGCGGAATCGCCTCCTCCACGCGGTCATTCTCCTCGAGGCGGAGGGCGGCGGTGTATTTCTGAAGCGCTTCGAGCGATCCGGTGGTGACCTGTTCCAGCGCCGAATTGGCGCGGATGGTGGTGAGGGACTCGCCGATCCGCTCGCGCAGCTTCTTGGACAGGCGATCAATCGCCGGAAGCAGCGCGTCCTGGTCGTCGGCCGATTCCCTGACCGCCGCGAGCAGCCGGCCGTCGGCGGCGCCGAGCAGGCTCGCGGACAGCACGTAGCCTCGCCCTACCGGATCGATCTGGCCGGCGACCACCGCCTTGACCCCCTGACGCTCGGCAATCTCTCGGGCCAGGGATGGAGAGAGCGTGGCGGCGGCCGGGCGCTCCATCCGGCGCAACGCGTCGGCCACGGTCTGAGGGTCCACCAGCCGGAGGGTGGGCGACTGCGAGAGGTCCACCCGGAACGCCTCGGTGAGCGACTGCCCCAGCGTGGAATCGGGAGAACGGTTCTCGAAGTCGGCCAGGATGAGCGGCTCCCGCTCCTCGAGCACCCCGGACGCCACCAGGGTACCCACTGGGCCGATCCCGAGCAGCCGCATCGCGGTGTAGCCGGCGGCGAGTACGCCGAGACCGGCAAAAGCCAGCCCTCCACCGATCAGCGCCCGCCTCCAGCTCACCCACGGCGCCAGGCCCCCCGGCGTTGGCATGGTGAGGCCGCTGGTACGAGCCCGCGCGCGGCGGCGCTCCTCGATGCCCGCGATCAGCATTATGGGCAAGCCCGCGAGCAGCAGCGCGCCCGCGCCATACAGCACCCAGTCGGGCAACCCCAGCCGGTGGACCAGCAGATACACCGCGGCGAGCACCAGCAC
>JACCRH010000227.1 GCA_013813675.1 Gemmatimonadales bacterium | reverse complement strand
CTTGCTCTTGAACCCTTCGATCAGCTCCGCCAGCTCGACGACGGTCTTGTTGCCGATCGCATCGAGGATCTCTTCGTTACTCAGCGTGGTGGTGGCCATGGTCTCGGTCTCTCTCCGTCCGGTTAAGCAGCAGCACTACGCTGCGCGCGAAGCGCCTCGAGGGCGCCGATCATCTGGTACAGCAGTCCGTTCATGACGCCGGCGAACTGGGCCATCGGGGCCTGGATGTAGCCCGCGAGCTGGGACAGCAGCACGTCCCGGGGCGGCAGACTGGCCAGGCGCTTGACCTGGTCCGCCGTGAGGGGCTTGCCGTCGACCAGCCCGATCTTGATGGCCGGCTTCTCGAATTCCTTCGCGAAGTCGGCCAGCACCTTCGCCCCCGCCACCGGGTCCCCGCCCGACAGGACCAGGCCGGTCGGCCCGGCGAGGTGGTCATCCAGCGCGCGCACGCCGTTGGCGGCGAAGGCGCGCTGCGCCAGGGTGTTCTTCACCACCACGTACTCGATGCCGGCGACCCGCAGCCGCCGCCGCAGCTCGGTCATCCGGAGCACGTTCAGTCCGGTGAAATCGGTGACGAACACGTTGGGGGACCCCCTGAGCTGCTCGGTCAGGGCCTCCACCGTCGTCTGCCGCTCGGTCTTGCTCATCGGTACACCGCCGTCTCCAGCCGGACGCCCGGCCCCATGGTACTCGACAACGTGGCCGAGCGGATGTAGGTGCCCTTGGCCGCCGAAGGCTTGGCGCGGACGATGGTGTCCATGAACGCCTGGACGTTGTCGGCGAGCTGGACCGGCGAGAACGACACCCTGCCGACCGGAGCGTGGACGTTCCCGGTCTTGTCCACCCGGAACTCGATCTTGCCGGCTTTGATCTCCCGGACCGCCTTGGCGACGTCCATGGTGACGGTGCCGGCCTTGGGGTTCGGCATCAGGCCGCGGGGCCCCAGCACCTTGCCCAACTGCCCCAGCTGCCCCATGACGTCGGGCGTGGCGACGATCACGTCGCACTCCAGCCAGCCGTCCTTGATCTTCTGGACATACTCCACGCCGACGAAATCGGCGCCCGCCGCCTCGGCCTCGCGAACCCGCTCGCCTTGAGTGATAACCAACACCCGAACCGACTTTCCGGTTCCGTGGGGCAGCACCACGGTGCCGCGGACCACCTGGTCGGCATGGCGGGGGTCGACGCCCAGCCGCACGGCGACATCCACCGTCTCGTCGAACTTGGCGAACGCGGCGCCCTTCACCATCGAGACCGCGTCCGGAATGGCGTACTCCCTGCTGCGATCGACCTTGGCGACCGCCGCGCGGAACTTCTTTCCCTGGGCCGGCATCAGTCGATCACCTCCAGGCCCATGGAGCGCGCCGTGCCTGCGATCATCTTCATGGCGCTATTCAGGTCGGACGCGTTGAGGTCGGCCATCTTGATCTCCGCGATCCGCTTGACCTGCGCCTGGGTGACCTTGCCCACCTTGGTCCGGTTGGGCTGGCCGCTTCCCTTTTCGATTCCCGCCTCCTTGAGCAGCAGGTTGGGCGCCGGCGGGGTCTTGGTAATGAAGGTGAAGGTCCGGTCGGCGTAGATGGTGACCACGCAGGGGATCACCATCCCGCTCTGGCTCTGGGTCCGGGCGTTGAACTGCTTCACGAACTCCATGATGTTCACGCCGTGCGGACCCAGGGCGGTGCCCACCGGCGGGGCCGGGGTGGCCGCGCCCGCCGGGCATTGGAGCTTCACCTGGGCCTGGATCTTCTTTGCCATTGCGCTCCTCGTAACGTTGGCCCACGCATCAGGCCGACTGCCGCGCTTGCCCGCGCGGTCGCGGGGTGTGGTACGCCATCCCTTGCCTTTGTCATCCTGAGCGAGGCGAAGCAGCCGAAGCCACGGGCTGGCTCCTTCGCTTCGCTCAGGATGACACCTCCGCTGTCCTAGTGCCCCCGCAACTGCAAGTAGTCCATCTCCACCGCCGTCGGTCGCCCAAACAGGCTCACCGTCACCCGCACCTTTCCCTTGTCCGCCAGCACCTCTTCGACGGTGCCGCTGAAATCGGAGAACGGCCCTTCGGTGATCTCCACCACCTGGCCGACCATGAAGGGGATCTCCTCCTTAGGCTCGGCCTCGGTAACCGCCTCGGCGATGCCGAGCAGGCGGTTCACTTCATCCTGGCGGAGCGGCTGCGGCATCTTGCCGGTGCCGACAAACTTGATCACGCCCTGGATGCTGTTGACCAAGTGCAGCGCCTCCTGGCTCATCCCCATCTCGACCAGGACGTAGCCGGGATACAGCTTCCGCTCCACATTGATCTTCTTGCCGTTCTTGATCTCGATCACTTCCTGCACCGGGACCAGCGCTTGGCGGATCAGCTTCTGCTCCGCGGGGCGAGGATCGTCTCCGATCCGCTTCTGGAGAAGATTGCGAACCTTGTTCTCGTGCCCTGCCGTCGTCTGGATCG
Source organism: Gemmatimonadales bacterium (assembly GCA_013813675.1). Classification (GTDB taxonomy): domain Bacteria; phylum Gemmatimonadota; class Gemmatimonadetes; order Gemmatimonadales; family GWC2-71-9; genus CAVVWJ01. Next base: position 586 of record JACCRH010000227.1, on the reverse strand, counting down.
CATACCAGCGGTATTCCATGTCTCTACCGCGCGAGACGCGCGATCCCCTCGACGAAGATGAGCTGCAGCAGCCAGTCCATGAGGCCGATGACCACCCCGAGCACGATCGAGAGCACCACGATCATCCGGGTGGCCTTGACCAGCTCGTCCCTGGTGGGCCAGGTGACCTTCTTCATCTCCTCGCGCACGCCGACCAGGAAATCCCGGGTCCGGCTCACCCAACCGACCACTCGGTTGGGCTGGTGCGCCACCTGCACGCGGTCCATGGCTACTTCGACTCTTTGTGAGCTCGGTGCGTATCGCACCGGGGGCAGTACTTCCGCCGCTCCACCCGCTCCGGGTGCTTCCGCTTGTTCTTATCGGTGAAGAAGTTGCGGTTTTTGCACTCGGTGCACTCTAGAATGACCTTATCTCTCGGCACGCTGTTCCTCTTTAAGTCGGCGGAACGTCCCGCCTTATTTCAGGATCTTGGTGACGACGCCCGCGCCCACCGTCCGCCCGCCCTCGCGGATGGCGAAGCGCAGCCCCTCGTCCATCGCGATCGGCGTGATCAGCTCGATCGTCATCTGCACGTTGTCCCCCGGCA
>JACCRH010000296.1 GCA_013813675.1 Gemmatimonadales bacterium | reverse complement strand
AACGTCGGTTTGGGTGTCAAGCGGGACGCGGCGCCCGAAGCCTCCTGACTCCGTCGTACCATGACGTAAATCCTTTCAGGTCGGCCCACTCCAGCAGCGGTATCAAGTATTTTCTAGAGATCCCCAGCCGCTGGCGCAGCTCCGAAGGGACGATCGCCCCCTGGCTCCCCCGCTCCCCCAACGCCGCCACGAAGCGGTCGAGTGCGGCCCGAGTGTAGTATCGGTCGCGTTCCACCGCCTCGACTCTGCCGGTCGCGGCGGCCAGGCGGAGGATCGCCGCGACGTCGCCTCTCCTGGTTTGCCGCTCCAGCTCCGCCACGCTGGGCGGCGTAAGTCCCGCAGCTTCCAGCAGCGCCACCACCTCATCCACCGCCGCATCGCCCCCCGCCGCTCTTGGGGTGAACCCGGCCAGCGCCACCACGCCTTCCACCCGCCGCATGCGTCCCTGCCGAACCAGCTCCGCCATGACATCCTCGACTGCCGGATCGGGAGCGCGGAGCGAGCGGCGCAGCGTTTCGAGGGGCATGCCCCGCTCCAGCGGGTTCTCCCGGTGAAATCGGCGCAGCAGATCGAGAGCGCGCGAGCCCAGCTCCTCCAGCAGTGTGGCTGCCACCCAGAGCTCCCCGACCTGTCGCAGGCCCGGGGCCGCGGTCGCCAGAGTGTGGGCCTGGCCCGGGGGAATGCCCAGCAGCACCGACAGCTTGGAGTCGGGCACACCCCCGGGCCTGCGCTCGACCAGCGCCATGAGGCGGTCGCCGGCTTCAGCGGCCGTCAGTCGGGCAGGCCACCGGGCCCGGCGGAGCGGGGGAATCGGGTCCAATACCACACCCCCACCGATCGTCCCAACCGGGCTGAAGCTCCGGATGACGAATCGATCTCCGCCCCGTGCCACGGTGGGGACCTCGAGGGCGAGTCGTGCGATGCCCCTTCCGCCAGGCTCGATGGGCGCGCGGGGGCGCACCCGCCCGATGATCTCGGCGGTGCCGAGGTGGACCCTGAGGCGGGTGCGATCCACCAGGGGACGGGGAGCACCCGGATCGAGCGACAGCTCCACGTCCAGAGCCGCGGTCGGCTCCCACCCGCCGCGCGCGGCGACCAACACGGAGCCGCGGGCAACCACGTCGCGCGCGATGCCGGCGATACCGACCGCGGTTCGGCGCCCGGGCTCGCTGCGCTCGACCGCGCGGCCGTGCATCTCGATGGACCGCACCCGGCCACGAGCCCCGAGCGGCAGCAGAACCACTTCGTCACCCACCGCGGTCCGTCCGGACCACGCGGTCCCGGTGACCACGGTTCCCACTCCGGCGACGGAGAACGCCCGGTCCACCGGAAGCCGGAACAGGTCGCCTGACGTCCTGGGTGCGGTGCCATGAGCGACCTCGGCAATGGCCCGCCGGAGCACCTCCACTCCTTCACCGGTCTTCGCCGAGACCGACAGGGGAGAGCGAAACTCGACGGGCGACCCTGCCAGGCGCTCGGTAAGCTCCAGCGTGACGAGGTCGAGCCAGTCGCGGTCGACCAGGTCGCACTTGGTCAACACCGGAATGCCCGAGGGCACCCCGAGGTGCTCGAGGACCGACAGATGCTCCAGCGTCTGCGGCATGATCCCTTCGTCCGCCGCCACGACGAGTAGGGCCAGATCGACGCCCGACGCACCGGCGACCATCGTGCGCACGAAGTCCTCGTGCCCCGGCACATCCACCACTCCGGCGGTCAGTCCAGCGCCGAGATCCAGGGACGCGAAGTTGAGATCGATGGTGATGCCGCGGCGCCGCTCCTCGGCCAGCCGGTCCATCGCGTGCCCGGTGAGCGCAGTCACCAGCGCGGACTTCCCGTGATCGATGTGCCCCGCGGTGCCGATGATCACGCGGCGATCCAGGGTCGCCGGAGCCAGAAATCGAGCGCCGGCAGCTCGGCGCCTTCGCCGAGATGGTATCGGATGTAGCGGGCGAGCAGGCGGCGGTGGGACTCCGCGTGGCGCCGGTCGAGCCGCGGCAAGACCGCCTCAGCGTCCATCAGAATGTCGAGGTCGGCCCGGGCGTCGGCCGGAAGCTGAGTCGCGCCGTGGCCGGCGGCGCAGGCGGCACAGAGGGCGCCCCCCTCACGGGTGCTGAAGGCGAGCCCGCCTCCGGGGGGCAGCGGCGTGCCATCCCGGACACAGGCGTCGAGCGCGGGCGCGAAGCCAAGCGTGCTGACCAACTGCCATAGAACCCGGAACCCCAACGCTTCGAGCTCCGCCCGGGGCGCCACCTCGAGAAGGCTCAACGCGTCGCGGAGAAGATCGTAACTCTCCGGATGAGCATCGGCGGGGGCAAAGCGCAGCATCACTTCAGCAAGGGCGGAAGCGCTGGCATAGCGCTCCAGGTCGCCGGCCAGGCCCACGTGGAGCCGCAGCAGGTCGAAGCTCGCCAGGATATGCAGCTCGCGGTGCTCCTTGGTCAGCAGCCGCGCCTGGCCCTCGCTCAAGGTCTGGAGGGCGGCCCCGAACCGGCTCCGCGGGCGCAGCGCTCCCTTGGCGATGGCACTCTGGACCCCGTGCTCCCGCGTCGCCAGCCGGAGGATCTTCGAGGTCTCGCTGTAGCGAATGGTGGAGAGGACGATGGCGGGCGTTTCGAGCTGTGGCATGAGAGAAACTTACCCTCCACCGCCTAGAGGGTGTCGACCACCTCCAGCCCGATGCGAACCACGATCGCGGCCGAGGAACAGCGCCCGAGGGTGATACGGTCGATCTCCACCAGCTCACGGTCGAGCACGTGGGCGACGCCCGGGTCTCCGGCGACACACCCACCGGCCTCGATAGCGTATACCCTGCCCTCGCTGTCCACCGCCACGCCGGCGTTCGAGGGAATATCGATACCCTCGGCCTCCCCCCGCACCACCGCGTTGCTGTCGGTGTCGAACTCCAGCAGGCCCTCGGTGAACGAGCTCACGAATATCCGGGACTGCCCATCGCTGGCGAGGTCGCCCGGCAGGAGCCCGAGGCCGGCGAAACTGGCGACCTCGGTCCGCTCCAGCGGGTCCACCACCGAGAGGCGCCCTTCGGCGGGCATGGTGCCGCCGCGGTTCACGATGTAGAGGAGGCCGTCACCCCCCACCGTGGCAAACGCCGCGTTGCCGGGCCCAGTGAGGGGAATCGAGTCGGTTCCCGGGGCGAGGCCGTTCGTCGCCGGATTGATGACCGTGATCCAGCTCGGTCCCACCGGCTCGCCGGTGTCATCCAGGTTTCCGTTCAGGACGAAGAGGCGGCCCCGCGCGATGGCGAAGCCTTGAGGCGAAATCCCCACCGCCACCTCGGCGGTGTCGCCGGTGAAGACGTTCACCTGGGAGATGGTGTTGAGACCGGGGTTGGCGATATAGGCCACGGAATCGCTCACCATCGCGGCCCCGGTGGCCCCGGATCCGGGTGGAAGCGCAATCCGCTGGATCAGTCTCCGCGCGATCAGGTCGACCACGGCTACGGCATCGGCCTGGCCCTGCGGCACCACGGCGATTCCCTCCCTGGCCGCGACGCTGGTGGGGGCGCCGCCTGTGCCACCCAACCCCACGGTGGTCGGCGAATCCTCGCGGTCCACGGAGACGATGGTCAGCGAGTTGCTCTGGCGGTTCACCACCAGCAGCAGCTCCAGCGGCGCAGGCGGCGGAGCGTTGGTGTCCGCGCAACCCAGGAGCAGGGCGGACGCCAAGGCCAGAACGGCGGGGCGGGTCATGCCGCCGCGCGACCCGAGAGGTTTCGCATCATGCAGAAAGGTACGCCGGAAAGGCGTCCCGGGCGGAGGGGTCAGCCGTCCCGGACCTCATGCGGGCGGAGCGGCACCACCTGAGGCGATCCGTCGTCCCAGGCCGTGACGGCCACCGGCCATCCGAAGACCTCCCTCAGCGTCTCCCGGCGCAGTACGTCAGCCGGAGTGCCCTCGGCGGCGATTCGGCCGGCGCTCAGCAGGATCATTCGGTCGGCGTACCGGGCAGCGAGATTGATGTGGTGGGTGATGACCAGGCCCGCGAGGCCGCCGTCCACCAGCCGCCGGACCAGCTCGAACAGCTCCATCTCGTGGCGCACGTCGAGAGAGGTCGTCGGCTCGTCCAGCAGAAGGATGCGCGGCTCCTGCGCCAGCGCTCGTGCCAGGCGTACCCGCTGCCATTCTCCGCCACTGAGAGAGTCGATGGTCCGCCCGGCGAAGGCGGCGACGTCGCAACGGTGGAGGGCGTCGGCCACGGCGCTGCGATCGGTGGCGCCGGGGGCGGCGAAGGCCCCGAGCCAGGGGTACCGGCCCAGCATGACCGTCTCGTCGACCCGGAGGGGAAACGCCGCCTCCTCGCCCTGCGACACCACGGCCATGACCCGAGCCAGCGCCGGACGGGGCCACTCACCGAGCGGCTTGTCTTCCACCCGCACCTCTCCCCGCTGGAGGCGCACCAGTCCGCTGATCGCCCGCACCAGCGTGGTCTTCCCGCTGCCGTTGGGCCCCACCACCGCGAGGAGGCGCCCGGCCATCACCTCGCAGCTCACGCCGTCGAGCGCGAGGTTGGAGCTGCCGTAGCGGACGGCGAGGCCGCGGGCGTCCAGGCTCACGCCACGCTCCTGCGCAGCAGCAGGGCGAAGATCGGCACCCCGACGAGCGCGGTGATGACGCCCACGGGCAGCTCCAGAGGCCTCACGATGGTGCGGGACACCACATCGGAGAGCACCAGGAAGGATCCCCCTCCCACGAACACCAGCGGAAGCAGGGTGCGGTGGATCGGCCGCGCGATGGTGCGGACGGCATGGGGTACGACCAGCCCCACGAACCCGATGATGCCGCAGGCGGCGACACTCGCCGCGGTGAGCAGGGCGGTACACAGGTACACCATGCGCCTGGTCCGATCCACTTCGGCGCCCAGATGATGGGCCGGCTCCTCACCCAGAGCGATGAGATCGAGCGACCTGGCGCTGAGCCCGATCGCGGCCAGGGGCAGGAGGGCGTAGGCGGCAAAGACGCCCAGGGCCTGCCACGAGGCGGCCCCGAACCCGCCGAGCAGCCAGAGGAAGGCGTTGCGAACGGTAGGGGCGTCGGAAAGGACGATGATGGCGCTCATCAGGGCACCGGCGAACGAGCCGACGACGACCCCGGACAACAGCAGAATTCGCGGATCGAGCCGGCGGCCCGCGACCAGGCTCAGCCGGTACACCAGTGCCACTGCTGCCAACGCGCCGGCGAACGCCGCGAGCGGCACGCCCCAGGGCCCGGCGGAGCGCGAGGCCAGCGCGATTACCGCCCCCAGGCCGGCTCCTCCCGAGAGTCCGAGAAGGTAGGGCTCCGCCAGTGGATTCCGGATCATGGCCTGCAGGGCCGCGCCGCAGACCCCCAGGCTGCCGCCGACAAGAAAGGCCAGGAGCACACGGGGCAACCGTAGCTCGCGCACGATCACCGAGGCCGTCGCATTCTCCCTCCAGAGCCCGGCCCAGACATCGGCGGGCGAGAGCGGCACCGCGCCGGCCGAGAGCCCGGTGATCAGGGAGCCCAGGACGACCGCGAGAACGATCCACAGCGTCCCCCGTCTCATGGCATCGCCCTCCGAAGCCGCGCGGACAAGGCCCGAATCGCGGCGGGCGAGCGGGGGCCGGGCCGCTCGAACGCCGAGCCGGACACGTTGAGGAACCGCCGCTCCCGGACCGCGCGCACCACCTGCCACTCGGGCCGCCGGGCAAAGCTCGCGGGCCCGGCGGCGGTGGTGAAAATGAAATCCGGATCGCGAACGCTGACGGCCTCGATGCTGACGGGACCGGACGATGTCGTGACGTCCGCGAAGAGATTCTCACCGCCGGCGCGCTCCACCAGCTCGCTCAAGAAACTGCCCCGCCCGATGGTCATCGGAGGTTGCTCCCATACGAGCAGCAGCACCTTGGGTCGCGGGCCGGCTCCGGAATCGGTGGAAGCGGAGGCGAGGGCGGTGTCGAACACCGCGGCCAGGGAATCGGCCTGCTTCGAATGACCGGTCAGCCGCCCCAGCAGTCCGCCGATTCGGGGAACGTCGGCGAGAGCGTCGGTATTGATCCGGAGGGCCGGGATGCCGAGCTCCCTGAGACGCGACGCCGCACCGGCGTGCTGCGCGGAGTTGTAGAGAATGACCAGGTCGGGCCGGGCCGAGAGGACGGCTTCGAGATTGGGATTGATCCCGGCGCCGAGGTTGGGGACCGCGGCCGCCGCGGGAGGATAGTTGCACCATTCGGTGCGTCCCACCACTGCCGGCCCCGCCCCGATGGCAAAGAGCAGCTCGGTGCTGGCCGGGATGAGTGAGACCACGCGGCGGGCCGGCACCCGCACGGCGACCGAGTCGCCGGCGTCGTCCACCATGACGAGTGTGCGAGACTGCGGCGCGGGCGGCCTACAGCCCAGCACCGCGAGGGCCACTAAACCGGAAAGGAGGCGACGATCGGGAATGAGGCCACCCATCCCTCCCCCCGGAGGGCTTTGATGGTGGCGCGAATGGAGAGGTCTCCTGGCTTCGGGCCTCCGCTCGCCTTCCCGGTTACCCAGTGGCGTCTGAGCGGAGTGATGCGCCCGTCACAGTGGCGGGGCCGCGCCGGCTTTGTACCGGCTTCCGAGCGTCCCCATTCGCGAGTGGCTGACCAGCGCGGCAAGTCTACCGGCGGCCAGACTCCCGGGCAAGAGCCGCTTCCAGCTCCGCCTTGAGCTTGCCACGCCGCTCGACATAATGGGCCCACTCTTCCGGCGGCGTGTCGGCCTCCCTGCCCTGATGCCGGGTGTCGAGCAGGGCGATTTCACCGATCAGTCGATTGCTGGAGGCGATCCGCGGACCCGGCAGGGCGCGCCAGGCGGCGACGAACAACGCGAGGGCCAGCACGGATACCATGCCGGCGATGATGGGTGCCGCGTTGGGTCCGGCGCCGGGCAGCAGGACTCGGACGGTGGCGTTCGGCTGCAGGTCGCCGCTCCAGCGCTGAAACGACCGGCCCTCGATGGTCTGGCTGTCCGTGCGAGCGAGGCCGGGGGCCGAGGCGGTGCCACCGGCCTCCTCCAGCAGGACACTCATGCTCACCGGCTCGGCGCCGACCGGGATCTCGAACTCCCGGCGCCCAGGGGGCAGGTGATACTGCAACGCGAGCTGCTTCTCGCCCGGGGAGATGGGCGCGGACACGATCGCCGAGTCTCCCCGGCGCACCACCGCATCGGGAGAGACGTCGCTCTCGCCCAAGTCGAGGCCTTCGCTTCCCGGCGGCAGCGGGCCGGCCCACGACGCGCCCAGCGAATCCGGCGCCACCCTGGTGTTCACCCCCGAGTTTCGGAGCAGCACCAGGTCCAGGATCTCGCGGGTGCCGTCCTCGCCTGCCCTGGGGATCACGACATGGCGGGCCGACAGGCTGATCGGTGCCCTGCTGGAGGTGTCGTGCACCACCAGGGTGACCGCTTCCTCGCCGCCGCTTTCCCGGTTGTCCAGGGGGGTGGAGAAATACTCGATCCCGTGGTGCCGGGCGCTCAACAGGTGGAGCGTGGCGGTGTCGCGGGTGAAGGCTAGTCGGAACCGGCCGTCGGCAGCCGTCACGGCGGAGTCGACCGGTCCCTGAGCAGCCGGGGTCACCCGGTGGAGCACCACGCGGGTGCCTGCCACCGGTACGGTATCGGTGCCGGTGGGACGGACGACGACTCCTGATACGGACTGAGCGGCGAGGGGTCCGGCGAGGGTGCAGAGGCTGAGCAGGGCGAGGGGGGCCCTCAGGGATTGAACTTCCCGAAATCCTGGGGATCCATTTTCTCGAGGTACTCTTTGAGCTTGTCCGCCTCCAGCGACGGATTGGGCGAGGGTTCGTCGCTCTCCACCCCGCTCTGATCGAGGAGTTGGTCGCTGGTGTAGATCGGCGCCCGCATCCGGAGCGCGAGGGCGATGCTGTCGGAGGGCCGCGCGTCGACTTGGAAGACGTGATCGTCCCGCCGGATGAGCAGCTCGGCGAAGTAGGTGTTCTCCTTCACGGCGCTGATCACCACCCGCCGCAGGTCGCCGCCGAGGCCGACCAGGATCTGCTTGAGGAGATCGTGAGTCAGGGGGCGCTGGGCCTTCATGCCCTGGAGCTCCATGGCGATGGCACTGGCCTCCGCGGGCCCGATCCAGATCGGGAGGACCCGGGCCCCTTCCTTCTCCCGCAGGATCACCACCGGCGTGTTGGTCGTCCGGTCCAACCCCAGGTGCGCCACCGTCACTTCGATCATGGACGAATTGTGCCCCTGGTTCGGTACTGAAAGCAACCGCTCGCCCGAAGGCTATCCTAGTGAGGATTTCACCACGGAATCCGTGCCCAGGCGAAGGCTAGGTGCCTGCGTCCCAGCTCGCCAGATACTTCTCCTGCTCGGCCGTGAGCGTGTCGATAGCGATGCCCATGCTCTGGAGCTTGAGGCGCGCGATCTCCTGGTCTACGGAAGCAGGTAGCCGGTGGACCGCCTTGGCCAACGTCTTGTATTCCTTGGCCAGCAGCTCGGCGGCGAGCGCCTGGTTGGCGAAGGACATGTCCATCACGCTCGCGGGGTGTCCTTCGGCGGCGGCGAGGTTGATCAGCCGGCCTTCGCCCAGCACCATGATCCGGCGGCCCTTGACCACGAACTCCTCGACCAGGTTCCGCACCATGCGCCGCTCCGAGGCGATGCGCCCGAGCCCGTCGAGGTCGAGCTCGACGTTGAAGTGGCCGGAGTTGCAGACGATGGCCCCGTCCTTCATCGCCGAGAAGTGCTCCGACCGGATCACATGGACGTTTCCGGTCAGGGTGACGAAGAGATCCCCGATCGGCGCGGCGTCGGCCATCGGGCGGACCTCGAACCCGTCCATCCGGGCTTCCAGCGCGGGAAGCGGATCCACCTCGGTTACGATCACGTGCGCCCCCGCGCCCCGGGCCCGCATGGCGACGCCCCGGCCGCACCAGCCATAGCCGGCCACCACGACCGTGCTCCCCGCCAGCAGGAGATTGGTGGCGCGGACGATCCCGTCGAGCGTGGACTGGCCGGTGCCGTAGCGGTTGTCGAACATGTGCTTGGTGCTCGAATCGTTCACCGCCACGATGGGAAACTGCAGCACACCTTCCTTCGCCATCGCCTTGAGGCGGATGACGCCGGTGGTGGTCTCCTCGGTGGATCCCCGCACGCCGGCCACCAGCGCGCGCCGCTCGTCGGCCGACAGCGTCTCCACCCACTTCCGGATCGGCGGGGCCAGGTCGTCGAGCCGGTTGAGCGCGATCATGTGGAGTGAGCCGACCAGGTCCGCCCCGTCGTCCTGGGTCATGTCCGGCCCGAAGGCGAGCGCCTGCGCGATGTGGGTGTAGTAGGTCTGGTGGTCCTCGCCCTTGATGGCGTAGACGTGGACCCCGTGATCGCGCACCAGATGCGCCGCCACATCGTCCTGGGTGGACAGCGGGTTCGAGGCGCAGAGCGCGATGTCCGCCCCCGCCGCCCGCAGCGTCGCCATGAGGTTGGCCGTCTCGGTGGTGACGTGCAGACAGGCCGAGAGCCGAGTGCCCTCGAGCGGCTTCTCCTTGGCGAAGCGCGCGCGGATCTGCCGCAGGACCGGCATGGACCGCTCCGACCATTCGGTGCGCCGCTTGCCCTCGTCGGCCAGCCGGATGTCACGGACATCGTACTTCGACACTTCGGTCTGCACGCTCATGCGCTCCTCATCGGGCGGCCGACAGCAGGTCCTTCACGCGGTCGGTCCGCTCCCAGGTGAATAGGTCGACCTTCTGGTCCTTGGTCCCGTTCTGGTAGACGCTGCTGACCGGCCGCCGGCCGAAATGACCGTAGGTGGCTGTCGGCCGATAAATTGGCCGTCTGAGCTTGAGGGCGTCAATGATGCCGCGGGGCGTCAGGTCGAAGACCTCGTTGACGATCTTTTCGATCCGCGCGTCCGGCATGGTACCGGTGCCGAAGGTCTGCACCATGACTGAAACCGGCCGGGCCACGCCGATCGCGTACGCTACCTGCACTTCGCACCGCCGGGCCAGCTTGGCCTCGACCAAGTTCTTGGCCACCCAGCGCGCGGCATAGGCGGCGGACCGGTCCACCTTCGACGGGTCCTTTCCGCTGAAGGCGCCCCCGCCGTGCCGGGCCATGCCGCCGTAGGTATCCACGATGATCTTCCGGCCGGTGAGCCCGGCATCGCCGTGCGGGCCGCCGATCACGAATCGGCCGGTCGGATTGATGAGAAACTTGGTGCCGCGATACTCCAGGCCCTGGGCGTCGAGCACCGGCTTGATGACCTCCTCGATCACCGCCTCGCGGATGGTGCCGTGGGAGAGCTGCCGGGACCCTCGCCGCTCGGCGTGCTGGGTGGAGACCACCACGGTCCGGACCGCGACCGGGCGGTCGTCCTCGTACTCCACCGAGACCTGGGACTTGCCGTCGGGACGGAGCCAGTCGATCCGGGGATGTCCCGGCAACCCCTTGCGCACCGCGGCCAGGCGCTCGGCGATCCGATGCGCCAGCATGATCGGAAGGGGCATGCGCTCGCGGGTCTCGTCGGTGGCGTAGCCGAACATCATTCCCTGATCGCCCGCGCCCTGCTCCTTGGTCTTGCCGGCGTTGACCCCCATGGCGATGTCGGGAGATTGCCGGTCGATCGAGGTCAGCACCGCGCAGGTCCGCCCGTCGAAGCCGTACGCCGCGTCGGTGTAGCCGATCGACTCCACCGTCTCCCGCACCAGATCGGGAATGTGCACGTAGGTGCTGGTGGTGATCTCGCCCGCCACCACCGCCATACCGGTCGTGACCAGCGTCTCACATGCCACCCGCCCGGCCGGATCCCGCGCCAGGATGGCATCGAGCACCGCATCGGAGATCTGATCCGCCACCTTGTC
>JACCRH010000214.1 GCA_013813675.1 Gemmatimonadales bacterium | reverse complement strand
GGCTGGTCGAGAACGCGTTCGCGGGCACCCCCGGCGAGCTGTACTACCGCGCGCCGGCCCACCTGCTGCAGGCCGAGATCCAGCAGCGACTGGGGAACAGGGAGGCGGCGGCGGAGCAATACTCGCGATTCATCGCCCTGTGGCGCTCCTGTGACCAGCCCTTGCGTCCGATCGTGGAGGGGGCGAGGGCGCAGCTGGCCCGGATGGTGGCGGAGCCGCATTGAACGTGGTCCGTGGCTGAGCGAAAGGGCCAAACTGTCCGGGTCTGGGCCACCAGCGCCTCGGCGATGAGGCTGGTCGGCGTGCTCCTCTACGCCAACATCCACTCGGCCAAACACAGCATCACGCTCGAGGCGTACATCTTCTGGCCCGATACGACGGGCACGACCTTCGCCGAGGCGCTCGCCGAGCGCGCCCTAGGCGGCGGAGCTCCGAGCCTGAGGTCCGCCGCTGCGCGGCGGGAGGACAACTGCCCTCGCGGGCGAACGTGGCCGGTGTAGAGCAGGCACTCGTCGGGGAAGTGCTTCCGGTATGACTCCACGTCCCGGGCGAGAACCCGCTCGCCTCCGAGGCGGACGACGCGCAGCTTGGGGAAACGCTCCCTTCCGTTCAGGGTACCGACGAAATGACGGAAGACCGTCGGAACCGAGTAGTAGAAAGTGATCTCCTCCCGGCTCAGCCGATCGGCCAAGCCGTTCAAGCCCTCCTCCTTGATATCCAGCGGGTAGAGTGCCGCGCCGTTGAGCAGGGCGCCGAAGATCCCACGCACCGCTCCGTTGACGCTGCAGGAGTAGAGCACCGTCATCCGGTCGTCGGGGCGGATGTAGAGGGTGTTGGTGTATTCCCGGACGTCCCAGAGCACGTTGCGGTGGCACTGCACGACGCCCTTAGGCCGCCCGGTCGAGCCGGATGTGTAGAGGATGTACGCCGGCGCATCGGGCGACACGGAGAGGCCGACGTTCTCCTCGGGAAAGGTCGACCCCAACTCGTCGATGTTGAGCAGCGGGCGACCGGGTTGGTTCAACCTTCCGGCCAGCGCGAGGTGCCGGTTGTTCGTCACGACGAGAGCCGCCCCGGGGTCCTCGAGGATGTAGGCGGGTACGACGGGTCGAGCGGCACGTAGATCTTGCCCGCCTTCAACACGCCGAGGATCGCGGCGATGAGGGAGGCGCCGTGCTCGAGCAGCAGGGCGACCGGCTCCTCTCCGGCGCCCCGGCTGGCCAGGATCGCTCGCCCGATGCCGTTCGCGGCTCGGTTCAGCTCGGCGTAGGTCAGCTGGTGCGTCCCCGCCTTGACCGCGCGTCGCTCCGGGTACTGGTCCACCTGGCGCTCGAAGCGCGCCGGGATCGACTGCTCGACCTCTCCCAACCCAAACTCGATGAACGCGTTGGCCGGGCGGGGATGGTCCGGCGGGCGGCCGGAGGGATGCGTGGCTTCTTCGGGGGGCATGGGGTCAATCTGCCGGGCGGGGGGACTTTGGCAAGACAGAACCTCAGGGCTAGCCGCGGTCGATCCTCGCACCGGCTTGCCGCCCCCTTCCGGTACCCGCCGCGCGGAATGGATTGGACTGCTGCGGGCGCGGAAGCCAGACTGAGCGCCCTTCCTGCTCCCTCAGGGGTAGCAAGCCTCCAAGCTCATTATCGCATACGCTATCCGCGATACCGACTGAGTTAATGGACAGTCATGAGAACGGTGCGATCACCTCTCCCCGCGCGTCGCCGAATGCCGACAGCCTACGCCGCCGATCGTGCGTTGATCTTGCGCTCGACTCTGCACAAGGTGGAGCGAGGGGATCCGGGCGTCGGCCGCCGAAGTCATCGACCGGCTCCAGGTGCCGCTGGCGGACCGGTACCGGATCGAGCGCGAGATCGGGGCCGGCGGGATGGCGGTGGTGGTGGGACCGCGACCGGAGGGGAAGGAGGAGGCGCCGGCGGCGGGGGAGGTGAAGCCGGCTGCGTGAGATCGGCCCGGCGGAAGTGCCAGAGGCCGGGAGCGAAGGTCGCCTCCGGCCTCTCGAGCGCGTCTCGACGCCTCACTCGGGCTCA
>JACCRH010000181.1 GCA_013813675.1 Gemmatimonadales bacterium | reverse complement strand
GGTCTGGACTGACCTGAGGAACCCCGATAGGATCCCTGTCACCGCCCTGGCGGCCTTCAGTGCGGCATATTTTGCCTTGGTGCGAATGTTGCCAGAGGTGATCTCGTATCTCTCGGCCGGCGAAGATGTTCTGGTGGGGAAGCCAGGCGAGCTGGCGGCGGTGGTCCGAAACTTCAGGGGCACATGACGGCCGATCTCGCCCAGTTGTTCGAGGATCTCTACCCTTCGCTCGTCCGGATGCTCTACCGCCGGACGGGCGATCGGGATCGGGCCGAGGACCTGGCACAGGAGACGTTCGCGCGAGCGGTCTCGGCTCCGCCCGACAACCCGCGGCCCTGGCTCTTCGCCGTGGCGCTCAACCTGGTGCGGGAAGACGGCCGCAAGAGCGTGACTCGAGGCCGTCGGTTGGAGTTGTTGCGCAACGAGCAGGACCTGCCCGCCGCCGGACCCGACGCCGACTTCGAGCGCAACGAGGATGTCGCGCGGGTGAGGGCAGCGCTGGCAAAACTGAATGAGCGGGATCGCGAGGCCCTGCTGCTCAGAGCCGAGGGCTTCGGTTACGACGAGATCGCCGTGACGCTCGGCTTGGCCAAAGGAGCGGTGGGCACCACGCTGGCCCGAGCCCGGCGGAGGCTGGTCGAAGCGTATCGCGCGCAGGATCGAGGCAACCATGTCGCATCTTGATGAAGGCACCCTGCACGCCCTGCTCGACGGAGAGCTGGACCTGCACGAGGTAAAAGAGATCCAGGCCCATATCGGCAGCTGCACTGCCTGTGGCACCCGTTTGCGCGAAGTAAAAGAATTCCATGGCGAGTCCGACCGGCTGGTCGGGGTGCTCGAGATGCCGACGAGGCCGTCTCGCCGGACCGCGCTCCCGCCCGACGGCGAGCCCGACCTGGAGTCCGGCGTGGCGGTCGAGCAGGAGACCGCCGGTCCGCTCCGTCCCGCGCGGCGCGCCCCACGTACGTCGGGTCCCGCCGCCGAGCCCCCACCGCTTCTCCTTCCCGAAAATCCGGACTACGGCCGCGGCGGGCTCATGCGGCGCATGCGCTGGGCGGCCCTCATCCTGGTCACGGTGGGTGCGGGGTACCTGGCCAATCAGATGCGTCCATCGGCAGCCTACCAGTTCGACGGCAGCACCTTGTCGGATGCGTCAGCCGACTCCGGGTTCGGCCCGGTGCTGAGCAGCGAGGAGGCAGTTCCACGAGCGGATCCCGACCTCCCTGACCCCTCCGCAGCCACCGACCCCAAAAGCACGGCCGTTCCCAAGCGGGTGGCTCCCCGGGTGCAGACGCCCAGTCCACCGCGCGGCGGGGCGGTGACCGCCCGCCGAACCGCTCCTGCCGAGAAGGCAGCCAACGAGGAAGGAAACCCTCCCGAGGGGGTCACCGCAGTCGGTGAAAGGAGCGAGGCTTCCACCGATGATTTCGCGGAAGATCAGCCTGACCCGTCCCAGGATGAGGCAGACGTTCGGTCCGAGGCGGCGCGCGCGCTCCGGGAGCTCGACCGCGATCGGCAGGCAGACCGCGCCGCCGCGGCTACCGCCGCCCTCGACAGCGCCCGGCGCCGCGATGCCGTGATGCGGCAAACCGCCGCCGCTTCGCCCGCGCCGGCGCCCCGTACGCCGGAGCAGCGGGCGCAGACCTACCTTCGGATCGGATTAGACGAGGCGGCCAAGCAGCTCGGCCGTCCGGTGCATGTGATCGAGGGGATGAGTCCGCTGTTCATGGGCCTGGCACGGGGCGGCACCTCCCCCGGCGCCGATGCCGCCCGGCCGGTAGTGCGGGTGGTGTACCAGGATTCGCAGGGGCGGCTCATTTTTCTGGATCAGCAGCGACTCCGCCCCGGCCAGGGCACCGCCTCGCCTGGGGCCGACCCGCATTGGACGGCGGGTGAGATCTCGCTCCACCTGAGTGGGGAGGTGGGCGTGGAAGTACTGAGGCGGCTGCGGACGCGCGTCAGGTAGTCACCCGGGCCTGGCGCTCCAGTGCTTCGCGCACCTGCTGCATGAGACTGTCCGCGGTGAACGGCTTCTGCAGAAAGTTGGTCTCGGACCCGGGAACGCCGCGCCGGAGTACCTCGTCGTTGGTGTATCCCGAAATGTAGAGCACCTTGAGATCCGGCCTGCGGGCCGTCAGCCGCTCCACCAGTTCGCCTCCGCCCATCTCGGGCATGACCACATCGGTCACCAGAAGGTCGATCGGACGCTCGTATCGCTCCGCGACCAGCAGCGCATCCCGCCCATGCCGCGCCGTCAGCACCGCGTGACCGTGCTCGACCAGAATCTGTCGCAGCAGCTCCCGCACGCCGTCCTCATCCTCCACCACGAGGACCGTCTCATTCCCCCGAAGGTGCCCCGGCTGCTGGACCTCGGCATCCTCCGGCTCCGCCTTCGGTAGATACACCTTGAACGTGGTTCCCTGCCCCGGCTCGGTGGCCACCCGCACGACTCCGCCGTTCTGCCGCACGATCCCGTACACAATGGAGAGGCCCAGGCCCGCCCGCTGCTCCCGAGAATCCCGCCGGTGAGAGGGTTGGAAGAGGTGGGTTCGCGCCTCGTCATCCAACCCCGCTCCGGTGTCACGGATTGCGAGCATCAGGTAGGCGCCGGGTCGAAGCCGGCGCGCCTTGGCCCCCGCGCCGATCTGCCGCTCGGCGGTCTCGACCGTGAGGACCCCGCCCTGCGGCATCGCGTCGCGGGCGTTGAGAATGATGTTGACCAGGAGCTGTTCCAGATGGCCGGGGTCCATGCGCAGCATCGCCGCCCCCGGCAGCAGCCGGAGATCGAGCTGGATGTCCGCGCCCAGCAGCCGCCGGATGAATCCTTCCATAGAGTGCAGCGCCTGGTGCAGGTCGAGCAGCCGGGGGTTGGGCACCCGCCGCTGGCCGAAGGCCAGCAGTTGTCCGGTGAGCAGCACCCCGCGATCCGCCGCTTTGCGGATCTGATCGGCGTCGGCGCGCCGCGGATCGTCTTCCGCGAGCTGCTGGTGGAGGATGTCGCCAAAGCCGCGGATCGTGGTGAGAATGTTGTTGAAATCGTGGGCGAGGCCGTTGGCCAGGCGGCCGGCCGCGTCGCGCCGCTGGGCCTCCCGAAGCTGTTCCTCGGTGTGGTGCAATGCCGCGCGCGCTCGGGCCCGGTCGCTGATGTCGGTCGCCAGCACCAGCCGGGCGCGCCGGCCGTCCATCTCCAGCTCATGCGACACCAGCTCCACATCCATCGCGGTGCCGTCCTTTCGAGCGTGGCGGGTAAACGCCGCATCATGCCGGCTTTCACCGGGCGCCATCGGTAGCCCGGGGGCATCTTCCGCTGGATGGATGTCCATGATGCCCATCGCAAGAAATTCCTCGCGGGAGTAGCCATAATGCCGGATCGCCGCGTCGTTGACGGCGAGGAACTTCAGGGTCTCCACGTCGAAGATCCACATCGGCTGCGGATTGGCGCCGAACAGCAGGCGGTACCGTCGGTCGGCCTCGCGCGCCTCGTGGACGATATGACCCGCTCCGATCGCGAGCGCGGCGCGGTCGCCCAACTCCCGGGCAAAGCGGACGTCCTGCTCCCCGAATACCCTGGCGTACTCCCGGCTCAACACCAGCGTGAAGACGCCGGCCAGGCGGTGATTAGCCCGGATCGGCACCTGCAACACCCAGCCCGGCTTGAGAGCCCGAAAGACCCTTCGGTGCTCATCGTCGAATGCTACCGAGCGAAGCAACTCCTCGGTCACCTCGACCGGCTCGAGACCTGCGGTCAGGGGAAGGCCGAAGGGAATTCGCCGATCGCCGTGCTCGCACAGCACGCGCACCAGGAGGTCCCGCGCGGGGTCGCGGTGGGCGCCGCCCATGAATCGGGGCGTTCCCCGCTCGTCGACGACGTGCAGGGTGCACCAGTCGCCCAGGGTCGGAACCAGCATCCGTGCCAGCTCCCGAAGGGTCACCTCGTAGTCCAGCGATGCCGCAAGCGTCGCGCTGGCCTGGGAGAGGAACGACACCCGCCGGTCCAGGGCTTCCGCCTCGGCGCGGCCCAGCTGGGCGAGGCGGCCTCGGCCGGCCACCGCGTGAAGCCGGGAGACCAGAATGGTGATGCCCGCAGTCACCAGCACGACCACCAGCAGACTGTAGGCGCCGCTCGGCCGGTAGCGCAGCGGGAACCCCGGTTCGGCGAAGAAGTGCACCCCGTAGAGGATGGTGAGCGCCGCGCTGATGAGCGCGGTGCGAAGCCCGCCGAGATAGGCGGCAATGACCACGGTGAAGAGCAGCAGGGGGAAGGGGTACAGCACCGGCGTTCCCTGGCGGGCCAGTTGATCGATCACGATCATGCACGCGAGGGTCAGCAGCGGTCCCCAGACCGTTTCCGCGGCCTGTCTCCAAGTTCCGCCTGGTCGGACGAAACGGGACCGGAGACGGGTGCGCGCGGTCTTGACGAACGGGGTAGCCCCGCTGTGCGTCATCGTCGGTCCGATCCCGGGCTAAGGCCCGATGAGGAATACGGATCGTCCCGCCTCGGGCGGCGGTCGCGGGAAGAGGGGGACGAGCGGAAGATGTCCCCGGATCCAGAGGGGTGTCTGTGAGACTGCTTACAGCCCGCCGGAAGGATTACTCGCGCGGAGGGTTACCATCGAATCGACGGGGGAGGCTCTCCGGCCCGGCGCGAGACTCGCCGCCGCGGCGATCAGGGCGAGCACCAACGCTATGCCCGCGAAGGTGATGGGGCCGGTAGCCTCGACGTGGCCGGTAGCCTCGACGTGGCAGAGGAGGCCGCTCATCAGCCTCGGAAGGCCGTCCACGGCTGCGGACCCTTCCGGATTCTTGCCCCGAGAGAGTTGGCGGAGTATGCTATCCGCATCCGACAACCCAGCTAGCTCGCAAACACCGGTCATCTCCCTTTCATCTCCGTCTCTCGCGCGAGCGCGCAACCCCCACAAGAGAGAAGCCCATGCTGTTGCCTCGTGTGCGCCGTGCGACATGGCAGATTCCCGCGGCCGCAGTGCTCCTGGCCGCACCGGCGGCCCTTCACGCCCAGGCTCAGGCCACCACCGGCGTCATCCGCGGCACGGTCTCCGACTCCGCGGGCCAACCGCTCGCCGGCGCGACGGTCACACTCCGGAATGTGGAGACCAATGCCGACCGGGTGCTGACCACCAACGGCCGCGGGGTGTATGTGGGTACCCTGCTGCGGGTGGGGACCTACGATGTGGCGGGCCGGGCGCTGGGCTTTACCGAGGCACGGCGCTCCGGCGTTGCCCTTCGACTGGGTGAGACGGTGGACATCTCCTTCGCGCTGACGCCCCAGGCGGTGCAACTGGAGGAGATCACCGTCGCGGCGACCGAGCCGACGGTGGACGTGACGATGTCCGAGTCGGCCACCCGGCTGGGGGTGGAGGCGGTGGAAGGCCTGCCCAACAACGGGCGCAACATCTTCAATTTCACGACGCTTACGCCAAACGTGGCGATCGTGCAGGGGCCGGACGGCGACGAGATCAGCATCGGGGGTCAGCGCGGCATTCACAATAACGTGTCGGTGGACGGTGCCGACTTCAACAACCCGTTCTTCGGCGAGCAGCGCGGGGGCCAACGCCCGGCATTCACCTTCAATCTCGACGCCGTCCAGGACTTCGTCGTGGTGTCGGACGGGGCGAACGCGGAATTCGGCCGGTCGGGCGGCGGGTTCCTCAACATCATCACCAAATCGGGCACCAACGAGTTTCACGGCTCGGGGCACTATTTCGGAAAGTACGACGCGCTCTCGGCGGACTTTGCCCACACCTTCTCCGACGGCGGGGTCTCCGGCTTCACCCCGGACTACGCCCAACACCAGTTCGGCGCGACGTTCGGCGGGCCGATCGTCCGAGACAGGGCATTCTTCTTCGTGGCCTACGACCAGCAGAAGTACAAGGAGACCAAGCAGGCCGACCGTCTCGGTCTGATCGATCCGGCGCTGCTCGGCTTCGTGGACACCGCCTTCGGCGGCGCGCTGCAGGGCGACTTCGGCCCGATCGAGCGCACCAACGACGCCAATGCTCTGCTGGCGAAGCTGGATTTCCGCCTGGGCCAGAACCACAACGCGTCGGTGAAATACAACTACACCAATTCGCGGCAGGAGAACGGCACCTTCGACGTCGACTTCTGGGGCCGGAGCGCCAACGCGGTAGAGCGGGATTTCTCTCACGCGGTCAACGGCAACCTGCTGTCGCAGCTCTCCTCGTCGCTCTCCAACGAGTTCCGCTTTCAGTGGGCCCGGGAGGAGCGTCCCCGTCCTTATGACGGAAACATCAATCCGGCCACCGGCCGGCCGTTCCCCGACACCGACATCGGCTTCGTCGGTCCTGAGGGATTCGCCAGCTTCCGCCTCGGGATGCCGTTCTTCATTCCGGTGGATGCCTATGACTTCCGCTTCCAGGTGCTGGACAACGTGTCGATCGTTCGGGGAAACCATCTCTTCAAGATCGGCGGGGAGTGGAACCGGACCGGTGTCAATCAGACTTTCCGTGGCTTCGGCAACGGTCGGATGGCCTTCACCTCAGTAGACGGCTTTCTCAACTACGTCGCCAACGGCAACGGCTACGTGGAGTGCTCCGACGGCTCCAGCAGCACCACGGGCGCGTGCCCGGACGGGACCACGATCACCGGCCCGGTCGCCCTCTACCTTCAGGCGGCCGGAGTGGGCGGCCTCACCGTCGAGGAAGCCGGGACCCAGGAGATCATTCAGCACGAGCTGGCCCTCTTCCTTCAGGACAGCTGGAAGCCGCGGCCCAACCTCACGGTGAACTACGGGGTGCGCTGGGAAGCGCAGATCAATCCCGACCTGATCACCCCGATTCCGGACCTGTTCTACGCTCCGTTCATCGGGCAGACGGTCACCAACGCCGTGGGCACCTTCGAGTTTCCCTCCGAAGGGACGATCCCCTCGGATTATTCCATGTTTCAGCCGCGGCTCGGCATCGCATACGACCTCAAGGGGAACGGCCGGCAGGTGCTTCGGGCGAACGCCGGGCTCTACTACGCCCGGACCCCCGGCCTCAATCTCGCCAGCGCCCGGAGCACCGACGGTTCCCGGGCGCAGAACCTGTTCCGCAACAGCGCGCTCACCGGGATTCTGGGACCGCCACCGGTCTACGGCGAGCTGCTGCCGAGCCCGGCCGGCGGACCGTTCCAGCCGGGTGTGACCGTGTTCGACAAGGATTTCGAGAACCCCCGCACGTTCACGGCAACGGTGGGCTACGAGCAGGAAGTCGCCGGCGGCGTCGCGGCCGGGCTGAGCTACACCCACGCGCGCACCGACAACCTGACCCGATTCTTCAACGCCAACGACCCGGTGTTCGGCAGTCCCTGGGGCACTGGCCTGGAAGGCGGAAACGGCATCGGCGCCCTCACCGTGGTGCAGAGCAGCGCCAAGTCGCGCTACAATGGGATCACCGCCGAGCTCCGGCGGACGTCCGGGTCGCGGCTCCAGTTCCAGCTCAACTACACCCTCGCCTTCGACAAGTCCGACGACGACAATGAGCGCGATCCCTTCACCTTCCGGTACGCGCGGGCGGACTCGTTGGAAAGGGAGTACAACTGGAGCGATCGCGACCAGCGGCACCGGGTCAACGCCTGGGTGCTGGCCATTCTGCCGGGCGAGATCTATCTGAACAATCGGCTGAGCGCGTACTCGGCGCAGCCGGCGTCCCGCGACTGCACGCCGTCCACACCCGCGGCGGTCGAGCGGGCGGCCACGCCGGCCGATCGGATCTGCGCCGACGGCAGCGTTCTCCAGCGCAACACCATTCGTCGGGACAACGGCTACTTCAGTTGGGACATCCGGGCATCCAAGCCGTTCCAGGTGGGAGGTGGCACGCTGGAGGCGATCTTCGAGGCCTTCAACATCACCAACTCGGACAACTTCAAAGATCCGGCTTCGGGCGGGACGTTCCTCAACTTCGACGGAACGATCCGGAGCGGCCTCGGGGAGCCGCGGCAGTTTCAGGCGGGGGTGCGGTACCTGTTCTAGGAGGGCGTCGGCGTGCGATGCAGTGACCGCATACTTCGATGGAATCATCGCATTAGAACGTCAACCCAAACAACACCGCCATCCCCCGATTCCTCAGATCTACCGTCTCCAGCACCGACCGGAATCCGCTGGAGTATCTGCCCTGTAGCGCGAGGGTGGTGCGCGGCAAGTGCATCTCGACCGCCGCCCCGGCGACCCAGCCGAAATCCAGCTTCCGCACGCCGGTCAGCTCGTCCTGGCCGCAGGTCACGCGGACGGAATCGGTCGGCACGATGATCAGAAAATCACACCCGATCTGGATGCCGGTAGAGGGCCCGGCAAAGGCGGCCGGCCTGAACCGGCCCCGCGTGAGGGTGACCCGGGCGAGCAGGGGCAGCTCGAGGTAGGCGAGCTCGATGTCGATGTCGGCGATCGTCTCGCTGCCGGTGATTCTCGCTACGGTGCGCCCGCCCCGCAGCGAGAAATTCAACTCCGGCCGCAGACTCGCGAAGCCGCGCACGGGAAGATGCAGATACACCCCGGTGATGGCTCCCTGCCGGCTCCGGACCAGCTCCGCGTTGTTGCCGGTCAGGTCCGCCCGGGAATAGCCCACCTGGGCACCCACCGCCGCCCCCTCCTGGGCCCCTGCGCTCCGGCCGGCGGCTACCAGGCAGATCGCGACCCCCCAGGTCGCCGCCCGAGCCATGGTGCCTCGCTGGTTGATGGCGGTCACGGTGCGAATGTAATCGGTCCGGCGGCGGACAGTCCCGCGACCACCCGGCCCTGTCGGGCATTCCTTCCGGCTGGAGCTTGATGGCCGGTGGGCCGCGCATTAGAATCCCGCCCGGCTACACTACCCCATTCAAAGCGCTCTATGTC
Source organism: Gemmatimonadales bacterium (assembly GCA_013813675.1). Taxonomy (GTDB): domain Bacteria; phylum Gemmatimonadota; class Gemmatimonadetes; order Gemmatimonadales; family GWC2-71-9; genus CAVVWJ01. The sequence goes on along the minus strand of JACCRH010000181.1, from coordinate 4,079 downwards.
GTTGCTTACGCTCGAACGAGTCTCCAAGCGGTTCGACGGCGTCCCTGCCGTAGACGAGGTGTCCTTCGGGGTGGATCGCGGACAAGTCGTAGGTTTCCTCGGCCCGAACGGCGCCGGGAAATCCACCACCATGCGGATGATCACCCAGTACTTCGAGCCCGACACCGGCACCATCCGGCTGGACGGAGTCCCTCTGGCCGAGGGCGGACGCGCAGCGAAGCGTCGAATCGGCTACCTCCCGGAGAACAATCCGCTCTACGCCGAAATGCTGGTCTCGGAGTGGCTGGACTACGTCGCCGGGCTGCGGGAGATCCGCGGAGCCGAGCGGCGCACGTCGCTCGACGAGGCGATCGCGGCCACCGGGATCGAGGGCGTCTACCACCGGCCGATCGGCGAGCTGTCGAAGGGCTTCCGCCAGCGGGTCGGGCTGGCGGCGGCCATCCTCCACCGCCCCGACCTCCTGGTGCTCGACGAGCCCACTGAGGGCCTCGACCCCAATCAACGGGTGGAGATCCGCCGCCTGATCAGCCAGTTGGGGCGGGAGCGCACCGTGATCCTCTCGACCCACATCCTCCCCGAGGTGCAGTTCACCTGCTCCCGGCTGCTGATCATCAATCGCGGGCGGATCGTGGCGGATGGACCGGTGGACGACCTGGTGTCCCGGGCCAAGGATGGCGCGCGTATCACCGTGGAGGCCGCGGGCACCGGCATCGTCGAACGGCTGGCCGGGCTGGCCGGCGTGCGCGGCGTCGCGCCGCGCGCGGTCGAGGGAGATCGGGTGCGGGTAACCGTCACCGTGGCCGGCGCGGAAGACCTGCGGCCCCAGGTGTTCGAGCTGGCCAAGGCATCGGGGTGGACCCTGTTCGAGCTGCATGAGGAGGCCGGCAGTCTGGAGGACCTCTTCCGCCAGCTCACCACCGACCAGGAGCCGGCATGAGGCGCATCTGGACCATCGCGAGCCGTGAGCTTCGGGCGCTGTTCGACCTGCCCACCGGCTACGTGCTGCTGGTCATCTTCCTTGCGATCAACGGGTTTCTCTTCTTTCGCCAGGCGTACCTGTCCAACACCGCCAGCTTGCGGCCGATGCTCGACCTGCTCCCCTGGGAGTTTCTCTTCTTCGTGCCCGCGGTCACCATGCGGTCGCTGGCCGAAGACCTGAGGGGAGGGCAGATCGAGGTGGTGCTGGCCCAGCCGGTGAGTGAGCTGGAGTTGCTGCTCGGCAAGTATCTGGGGTCGGTGCTGTTCCTCTGGACCGCGCTCGCCCTGACCTTCGCCATTCCTGTCGGGCTGTCGGCCGGGGCCGACCTGCCCTGGGGCACGGTGGTCGCGCAATACGTCGGCGCCGCGCTGCTCGCGGCGGGCTTCGCCGGTATTGGCGTCTGGGCCTCGAGTCTCACCCGGAGCCAGATCACCGCCTTCGTCGTCGCCGCTGGACTGATGTTTCTCCTGGTGCTGGTCGGCCTCGACCCGCTGCTGGTCGGGCTACCGCCGGGACTGGGCGCGGTCGCCGCCCGGATCGGCGTACTCTCCCACTTCGAGAGTCTCGGCCGGGGCGTGATCGACCTGCGTGACGCGATCTACTTCGTCTCGCTGGCCGGCGTCTTTCTCGCCCTGGCCTACGGCGCCCTGCTGGGCCGCAAGCTCGCGCCTGGGGCAGGTGCGCGCCGGCTCCGTCTGGGTGTGGGGATGCTGGCCGCCTCGCTCGTGGTGCTCAACCTGCTCGGCGGGTATATCGGGGGCCGGCTGGACCTGACGCCCGGCAACGCCTATACCCTCTCACCCGCTACCGGCCGCCTGGTCCGCGATCTCGACGATCTCGTCACCGTCAAGCTCTTCGCCTCGAAGGAGCTGCCGACCGAGGTGGCGCTGATGAAGCGCGACGTGGACGACCTCCTCCGCGACCTGCGCTCGGCCGGCCGGGGCCAGGTGCGCGTCCTGGAGCGCGATCCGTCGGACGACGAAGCGGCGCGGCGCGAAGCCGAGTCGCTCGGGATCCAGGCGGTGCAGTTCAACGTGATCGGCCAGGCGGAGCTGCAGGTCAAGCAAGGCTACCTGGGGCTGGCGGTGCAGCACGGGGGCGAGACCGAAACCATTCCCTTCGTCCAGCGCACCGACGACCTGGAGTACCGTCTGGCCTCGACCATCCGCCAGTTGAGTCGGGACCGGAAGCCGGTGATCGGCTTCGTGGCCGACGCCCAGGCGCCGGGGGTCTCCTTCCAGGAGATGCAGGAGCAGTTGCGGCGCTCCTATGACGTGCGCGACATCGCACTGAGCGACTCCGCCCAACCCGGGCCCGATGTCGTGGCGCTGGTGCTGGCCGGGACACCGGACAGCCTGCCCCCGGCCGCATTGCAGCGGCTCGAGGCATTTCTCAATCGGGGTGGCAGCGCGCTGGTGCTCGCGTCCGGGATGGAGGTGTCGCAGCGGGCGCCGACCGCGCAGCCGCGCGCGGTCGCCTGGAACGCGCTGCTCCGGCCCCTGGGCGTGACCATCCGCAGCGACATGGCGTACGATCTGCTGGCCAACGAGGTCATCCCTCTCCCGACCGACTTCGGGCGAGTGCTCCAGGTCTATCCGTTCTTCATCCGCGCGCAAAGCACACGGTCGTCCCCGGTGAACCAGGATCTGGGCGCAGTGGTCCTCACCTGGGCCAGCACCATCGACACCACCGGCGCGGCGAAAGGCACGGTGACGCCGCTGCTGGCCAGCAGCCAGGCGACCGGTACTTTCACCAGCGCCACCACCATCGCGCCCCGGCAGGACTTCCCGCAGACGGACCTGGGCCACCGGCTCCTGGCGGTGATGGTCGCGCCCCCACCGGCGACGGAAGGCGGCAAGCCGCGCGGCCGGGTCGTGGTGGTCGGCAGCCTCGATTTCGCCACCGACCGGTTCGTCCGCACGGCGCCGGAGAATCTCGCGTTCGCCCTTAATGCGATCGATTGGCTGGCTCAGGACGAGGAGCTGATCGCGATACGCTCGAAGGACCGGCGCCCCCCACCCCTGCTGTTCGAGAGCCCGACGACGCGGGAAGCGGTGAAGTATGCCAACCTGGTCGGGCTCCCCCTGCTGGTCGGTCTGGTCGGCGTGATCCGCCTGATTCGCAGGCGGCGCCGGACCCGCGAACCCTACCGGCCCCTGGTGCCGGCACCGGGGAGCGCGGCATGACGCCAGCCCAGTTGGCGCGTCTGGCGATGGTCCTGGCCGGCCTGCTGCTTCTCTGGGGCGCCGCGTCGCTGGCGCGCCGGGGATCGTGGGACCTCTCGGAGTCCGACCGCTTCGCCATTCCGGCGCTGACCCGCGACGCCGCCGACTCGGTGATCATCTCGCGGACCTCCGATACCACCCGTCTCGTGCGCCGCGATTCGACCGCCTGGACGGTCGATGGCCATCCCGCGTCGGAGACCGCGATCTCTGAGCTCTTCGCCGCGCTGTCGGACACGGCGAAGCGGTCGGAGTTGGTGGCCGGCAAGTCGTCGTCTCATTCGGGACTGGGAGTGGACAGCGCGAAGGGCGCCAGAATCCGGATCCTGCGGGGCGACTCCACGCTGGTGAACCTGGTGCAAGGCAACCGCGGCCCCGGGCTCGACGGCGGATACTTCCGCGCCGCCGAGGACTCGGCGGTCTATCTGGTGAGCGGCAAACTGGCGGAAGTGTTGGAGCGACCGGCGGACGACTGGCGGGAACGAAAGATCGCTGGAATCGCCTCGGACTCGGTGGCGCGAATCGAGGTCAGCCGGGGAAAGCGCTCCTATGCCCTGCGCCGCGACGGGGCGGGCTGGGCACTGCTGACCGGCGGGCCGGCGGACACGACGGCCGTCGCGGCGCTCCTCGCCGACTACAGCCAGGTGGAGGCGGCGGGATTCGCATCGAAGGCGCAGGCCGATTCGGCGACGTTTGCCCGGCCCGATCGCCGGACCACCCTGCGGCGGGCCGACGGCACCGCGTTGCTGACCCTCGCGTTCGACTCGACCGCCAATGGCTTCTGGGTCCGCGCCGGCAACGACTCCACGGTGTACCGGATGGACACCTGGTCAGCCGACCGCCTGGCCCCCGCGGACAGCACGCTCAGAACGCGCCCC
>JACCRH010000172.1 GCA_013813675.1 Gemmatimonadales bacterium | reverse complement strand
CTGTCCGCGGTCGCCCTCAGGCTGTACGACAAGCTCGACCTGGTCGCTTTGACCGCGCTGGGCGGCACGCCGGAACAAGCCGGTCATTACGGCGCCGCGCAGAACCTGGCCATCCTCCCGAGCCTCGTCGCCCTGTCCTTCTCTCCACTGCTGCTCGCGACGCTCACGCGGGCCTTCCGAAACGACGACCGCGACACCGCGCGGCGCATCGGCCGCGACGCCCTGCGCGGGATCCTCCTGCTGATCCCGTTCGCGGGACTGGGGGCCGGCGCCGGGCCCGAACCGCGCCCAGAGCGGATCCGTGTTGTAGTGGCGGTACACCACATCCATGATGAGTTGGCTGGTCTCCGAGTACAGACTTGGTACTGCGTTGAGGATGGCCCCTCCCACCATGCCCTCCGGCACCCCGGACAGGACCCGGGCCAGCTCCATCAGCCAGTCCGGATCGGCCAGGCAGTCGTCGTCGGTGAATGCGAGATAATCGCCTCCCGCACGCTGGGCGCCGGTGTTTCGGGCGGCGGCCGGCCCCCCGTTAGGCTGCCGGATGAGGGTGAGGGAGAGGTCCGATCGGAACGGAGCGACCACGGCGTCGAGCGGCGTCGCGCCGCCATCGTCCACCACCAGCACCTCGAGACGATCGCGCGGGTAGACCAGATCTGACAGCGAGCGCAAGCACTTCGCCAGCGGATCGGGGCGCGAGTAGGTGGGGATCACGATGGAGAACCTAGGCAGCAACTCTGGATCCTCCCGGGATTCGCGCACTCGTCGGCGGTAAGTGATGGCCCGCCCTGCGAGGCGGTGGCTCACCGCGCCGGGGTCTCCAGGAATAATCGGCGGCACGCCCGGATTGCGCGACTGTGAGTTCCCGGTGCCGTCCCATGGCTCCGTACCTCGCGAGCACCTCCGGCTCACCGGTCCTGTTTCGAAGTCTTAGTAGGACAGCCACTTCGGTACTACCTCGCAGGAGCGCCGCAGCCGGTGGCGTCAGGCTGCCCGACAGTCGCCATCGCAGGCCGCAGAGCTGTCCGGGCTGACCGAGGCATCGGATTGCCCCGCTGGCCACAAAAGGTGACGCCCACTTAGATTTGCGGGTCCCTCCCCTCGCATCACCGAACTCCGTCGAGCAACTCATGGCCCACAGGACCCCGTCACCTGTGCCCTCCGCGGCCGACAGCGCCCCCGCTGCCGGTGCCGCCGCTGCGGCGCGATGGGTGGGCCGGCTGCCGGTGATTGCCGGGGCGGCGACCGCACTGCTCGGCGTGGCGGCGGTCGAAGCCTTCATCTTCGGGGTGGGCCCTCTGATCTCGGCCACGCCGTTCCTGCCGCCGACCGTGCCGCTCACCGCGCTTATGTTCGTGCTCACCGGGGGCAGTCTGCTGGCCCTCAAGGCCAACCTGGCCCGGGAGCAGCTCGCCGCCGCGAGCGGCACCGTCCTGATCGCGACCCTGGTGCTTGCCGAGTATCTCATCTGGCGTGACTTGGGGCTCGACACCCTGCTCTTCCCGGACGACGTCTACCGGCTACCGTCGGCCTTCCCCGGCCGCCCCGCTCCCATCATCACCGCGTGCTTCCTGCTGCTCGGGCTCACCCTCGTGCTCACCAAGGACGACTGGCACCTGGAGCACCGGCGGCTGCATCTGTCGGCCCTGATGGCCGCGGGGGTGCTCCCGCTGGTCGCCATCGTGGGCCATCTCTTCGGCGTTCCCGAGCTGTACGCCTTCGCCCCCGGAGTGGGCACCTCACTGGTGGCCGCCCTCTTCCTCCTCCTGACGACCATCGGCGTCGCCGCGGCCACGCACGAGTCGGCCATCCTGGCGCTGCTGGTGGGCCGGGACCCGGGGACCATTCTGTTGCGGCGGCTGCTGCCGGTGGCGATCCTGATCCCGCTCCTCTTCGCGGCGGGCAGCCTTCTCGCGCTCCGGCTCGGCCTTTACCAGAAGCACGTCGTGCTCGCCGTGTTCGCCTCGGTGTTCATCGGGCTCTCGCTCGCCGCGGCCTTCCGGGTGGCCGCCGTGGTCCGCCGAGCCGACGCCGAACGCAGAGCGGCCGAGTGGGCCGAGGCCGACATGGCGCTGAGCGAGCGCCTGCTCCAGGCCGAGCAGGCGACCGGTGTCGCGCTGCGGGAGAGTGTGCGGCAGACCCGGGAGCTGCTCGAGATCCTGAGCCACGCGCCGGTGCTGGCCCGCGGCCTCGACGGGCGGATCCAGTTCTGGAGCGCCGGCGCCCAGCGGCTGTACGGCTGGGAGGAGAAGGAGGCGGTGGGTTCCGATGCCCTCAAGCTGTTGCACACCGAGCTGCCGGTGCCGGCCGACGAGGCGGTCGCGGCCCTGCTGGAGCGGGGCGAATGGCACGCGGAGCTGGCGCGCCGCTCCCGCACCGGGGCCCGGGTCCAGGTGGCCAGCCACTGGATCCTGCACCGCGACCATGAGGGCCGGCCCGGCGCGGTGATCGAGGTGGACAACGACGTCACCGAGCAGAAGCACGCGGAGGAGGCGCTCCGCCGGGGTGAGGCGAGGTATCGCGCGCTGGTCGCTGCCGCGGCGCAGATCGTGTGGACCGCGTCGGCCGACGGGCGGCGCCCGCTGGACACCAGCCAGTGGGAGGCTTTCACCGGACAGACCGGCTCCGAGGCGACGTGGGGCGGCTGGTTCGAGGCCATTCACCCGGATGACCGCGCCGAGGCGGTCCGCGCCTGGAGCGAAGCCGTCGCGGGGCGGCGGCCACTCGCAACCGAGCACCGGCTTCGGCGGCGCGACGGAGAGTACCGCAGCATGGAGGTCCGGGCGGTCCCGGTGCTGGACGACCACGGCCGGATCCGGGAATGGGTCGGGGCCCACACCGACATCACCGACCGGGTCCAGGCGGAGGAGCAACTCAACCAGGCCCAGCGGCTTCAGGCGGTGGGCACGCTCGCCGGGGGCGTGGCGCACGAGGTCAACAACCAGCTCATGGCGGTGCTCGGCTTCGGCGAGTTCGTGCTGGGCGCCCTGGGGCCGAAGCATCCCCAGGCCGCCGACGTCCGGGAGATGGTCGGCGCGGCCACCCGTGCCGCGCGGGTGGCGCAGCAGCTTCTCACCTTCAGCCGGCGCCAGGTGAAGGAGACCCAGTTCCTCGATCCCCACGCCGCGATCACCGCGCTCGTGCCGGTGCTGCAGCGGCTGCTCGGGGCCGACAAGACCCTGGTGCTGCTCCCCAACCGCGCCCGCTGCCGGGTGCTCGCCGATCCCACGCAGATCGATCAGGTGCTCATCAACCTCGCCGCCAACGCCCGCGACGCGATGCGCACCGGCGGGCGGCTCACGTTGGGGACCGACGATGTCCTGCTGGACGAGGAGTACGCGGAGGCACACGGGGTGAGCCACCTCGTCCCCGGGCCGTACGTGCGGATCACGGTCTCCGACACCGGCGACGGCATGAGCAAGGAAACCCTGGCCAAGGTCTTCGAGCCGTTCTACACCACCAAGGCGGTAGGCGCCGGCACCGGTCTCGGCTTGTCGACGGTATACGGCATCGTGAAACAGCACGATGGGTTCATCTGGCCGTACAGCGAGGTGGGCCTGGGGACCACGATGAAGGTCTACCTCCCCGCCGCGCCGGAGGACGCGATCGCCTCCGGCGCCCGCGAGCGGGAGCCGGTCGCGGAGTCACAGCCGGAGATCGAATCGGCCCTGGTCCTGGTGGTCGAGGACGAGCCGGCGATCCGGGAGCTGGTCCGGCGCACGCTGGAGGGTGCCGGGCTGGTGGTGATCGAGGCGGGGAACGGCCGCCAGGCGATGGAAATCTTCGCCCTGGGCGGCGAGCCGCCCAAGCTGGTGCTCACGGACGTGATCATGCCCGAGCTCAACGGGCGCGAGCTGAGCGATGCCCTGGCGGACATCCACCCCAACCTGCCGGTGCTCTTCATGTCGGGCTACACCGGTGACGACGTGTTGGCCCGGAGCCTGTTGCCGGAGACGGCGCCGTTCATCCAGAAGCCCTTCGCGCCAGAGGAGCTCCTCTCCCGGGTGCGCGAGATGCTGGCGGGGGCGCCGACCTCGGAAGTACGTTAGCGCTGCTCTGCATCCTCCCTCCAATCGGAAGGCCCTATGTCGATTCTCGGCGCCCTCTGGCTCCCCATCGTGCTGTCGGCCGTCCTGGTGTTCGTCCTCAGCGCCATCATCCACATGGTGCTCAAGTATCACAACACCGACTATAAGCGGCTGTCGAACGAAGACGCAGTCCGGGCCGCGATCCGGAGCGGCAACCCCGAGCCCGGGCAGTACATCTTCCCCTATGCCGCCGAGATGAAGGAGATGGACTCGCCGGAGATGAAGCAGAAGTACACCGAGGGGCCGATCGGGGTGATGTACCTCCGGCGGCCGGGTCCGCCCACCATGAGCCGGGCGCTGGTCCAGTGGTTTTTCTACACCCTGATCGTCTCACTGTTCGTGGCGTACGTGGCCGCGCACACCGTCCCTCCGGGCGCCGACTATCGATCGGTGTTCCGCGTCGTCGGCGCGGCCGCCTTCCTGGCCTACGCCCTGGGTCACATCCCGGCCTCGATCTGGATGGGCAAGCCCTGGGCGGTGGCGACCAAGGAAGTGTTCGACGGGCTGCTCTACGCGCTGGTGACGGCGGGGACGTTCGGATGGCTATGGCCCAGATAGCCTAAGGTGTTTTATCTCGGGAACGCCTCCGGCAAACCTCCGTCAATGGTGATGATGTCTCCGGTCGTAAACCGGAATTTCTGACTCGCCAGCAGCACCGCCAGGTCGGCCACGGCCTCCGCCGGAATCAGCTTCGCTCCCATCAGGTTCCGGCGGCGGTACGTCTCCAGTTGCTCCTCGACGGTGACCCCCCGGCTCACCGCCCGCTCGCGCACGAATTGCTGAAAGAGGGGCGTGTCCACCTGGTCGGCATTGATGGCGTTGACCCTGATGCCATCGGGCCCGAGCTCGACCGCCGCGACCCGGAGCGCCTGGAGCAGGGCGGCCTTGCTTCCACCGTAGGCCACGGCCTCCTTGCCCGGCACCAGCGCCGCCTTCGACACCGACGCCACGATGGACCCACCCAGGCCCTGCCGGCGCATCACCGTGGCGGCGCGTCCGATCGCCGCGACCGCGCCGATGTAGTGGACCTCGAGCTGCTGCAGGAGATTCTCCCGGCGGATCTCGGTGATGGGCGCGAAGCGCGGCGGCGCGCCGGCGGTGTAGAACAGGCAATCCACCCCGCCGAACTCGAGCACCGTTCGGCGAAAGAGCGCATCGAGCGCCGCGTCGTCACGCACGTCCACGCCGGCGCCGACCGCACGGCCGGGAAAGCGGGCCGTCACCTCGGCAGCCACCCCCTCGGCCATCCCACCATCCAGGTCGGCCACCACCACGTGGGCCCCTTCCTCCGCGAAGCGGAGGGCCGCACTCCTCCCGATTCCGCTCCCGCCGCCGATCACCACGACCACATGCCGGGGCAGCAGCATAGTGGCGCGGTCTCTCGCGATCTGCTCGTCCACCTTGCGCCGCTCGAGGGGCCAGTGCTCGAACTCGAACACGTCGGGCTCGGCGAGGAACTGAAACCGGTCCACCGCTTCGGCGTTCTCGATGGTTTCCAGCACCGCGCGGTAGCAGACGTTGGCGGTCACCGCGCCACGCTTGTCGCTGAAGGCGGTGATGACGCCGAGCCCCGGCGCCAGGATCACCTTGGCCCAGTCGTCGAGAGGGGGCTCACCGGCGGCCGCGTGGCGAGTGTGATAGACCTGGTACTCGGCGCGCGCCGCGGCGAGGTCGCTTCGTACCTGGCTCACCAGCCGTTCCTCCGGGGCCGCCGGGTCCAGCTCCAGCCAGACCGGTAGCCGGCCGGCCCGAAGCAGGTGTTCCGGCGTCGCCATCCCACGGCGCACCAGCTCCGGAGTGCGCTCCGCCGCCAGCGCCGCCAGAAGGTCGTCGCCGTCGTCGAAATGCAGGATCACCCGGTCGGATTGCCCCAGCTCGCCGCGCACCACGGGGAGCACCACCTCGGCGAGGCGCCGGCGCTGCTCGGCGGGCGGTATCGGCCCGCGCGGGGCGCCGAGCAGCCGGCGGCCGCGCCGCGCGGTCGCGAGGTATTGGTCCATGCGGCCCACGACCTGGGTGAGCCGGGCGTGACAGTCGCGCGGGTCGTCTCCCCACACGACCAGCCCATGGTGCGCCAGCGCCAGCCCGATCGCGCCGGCGGGAATCCGATCCACCATGTCGCTCACTGACCGCGCGAGCGGAAAGCCGGGCCGAGTGTAGGGGACGTACACGATCCCGCCCTCGAACAGTTCGGCTACCAGTCGCTCCGCCGTCCCGTCGCCAGTGTTGGTCAAGCTCATCGTCGCGACATCGTGGGTATGCGCGATCACCCGGTGCGGGAGCAGCGAGTGAAGCGGCGTCTCCACGCTGGGCGCGGGCCCCTCGGCAAGCATGCAGCTGGCCATGAATCGCATCATCTCCGCGTCGCTCATGGCGTCGGCCCCGCGCAAGGCGGCGAGGCGGGAAAGCGAGAGACGGGTGAATCCCTCCCGACCGATGGTGCGGAGGTCGGTTCCGCTCCCCTTCACCAGTAGCGCGTCGCCCACCTTGATCGACGTGTTCCCGCCGCCCGGCTGGACCAGCCGGGTATCTCGGCCGAGGTGATGGGAAAGGTGAACCAGGCTGTCGAGGGGATCGGGGATGTCGGGCTGGGTCATTGGAAGAAGATGCCCGCCGCCCGGCGCGGACGCGAGTCGTACTCCGAAGGAATCCCGATTGCGTAATTCCCGATTTTAGCTTAAGCTGGCTTGCGCGTTGGAAACGTACTGAGAATCATTCTCAATTTTTTGAGTCTTTCATGACGCTACGCCCGGCCCCCCACGCACCCCCGTCGCGCCCAGCCCACCGTTGGATGCTGTTGCCGATCCTGGCGTTGCCGGTCCTCGCGTTGACCAGTGTGCCGACAGGGACGGCTTCGGCCCAGGTACCTGGGGGCGCCCCCCGCGCGGCCCCAGCCACGACAGGTGATACCACCATCAGCCGTCGGTTTCAGATTCCTTCCCAGCCACTGGTGGCCGCGCTGGCGGAATTCACTCGGCAATCGCGTGTCCGGGTCAGGGTGGACACCGAGCTCCCCATGGTGCGGGCTCCCGGCGTCGCCGGTACCCTCACGCCGCCCGAGGCCCTTCGCCAGCTCATCGCCGGCAGCGGGCTGGTCGCCCGCGGGGTGGACGGCGTCACTCTCGCGGTCCAGCAGGAGAACTCCGACGCCTACGTGCTGGACCCGGTCGAGGTCGTCGCCCGCCCGGAATCAGAGGGCCATGTGGTCATCTCGACAGCCACCAAGACGGACACGCCGCTGCGCGACGTGCCCCAGGCGGTGACAGTCGTGAGCCGGAAGCTGATCGCCGACCAGGGCATGCAGAGCATGGCCGACGTTGTGCGCTACGTCCCCGGGGTCACCATGGGCCAGGGCGAGGGCAACCGGGACCAGCCGACCATCCGCGGCAACGCCTCGACCTCGACGTTCTTCGTGAACGGCGTGCGAGACGACGTGCAGTACTTCCGCGACCTGTACAACGTGGAGCGCGTCGAAGGGCTCAAGGGGGCGAATGCGCTCATGTTCGGACGGGGAACGGGTGGTGGAGCCATCAACCGGGTCACCAAGGCAGCCGAGTGGACGCCGACCCGCGAGGTGACGGTACAGGGTGGGTCGTACGGCACCAGGCGGGGCGCGCTCGACGTCGGCCAGGGTGTGTCCGAGACCGTGGCGCTTCGGTTCAACGGCATGTACGAGAACTCGGACCGCTTCCGCCGGGACGTAAGCGTCGAGCGCTATGGGATCAACCCCGCCGTGACGCTCGCTGCCGGAGCGGCCACCCGAGTTACCGCCGATTTCGAGCACTTCTACGACTACCGGACCGCCGACCGAGGCATTCCGTCGTTCCAGGGTCAGCCGGCGATAGCCGACGCGCGGACCTTCTTCGGCGACCCCTCGCAGAGCTGGTCCGACGCCCGGATCAACGTGGCCACCGCGGTCGTCGAGCACGACATCGCCTCCGCCCTTCAGATCCGGAACCGCACCGTCTTCGGCGACTACGACAAGATGTACCAGAATGTCTTCCCCGGCTCGGTGGACTCCACCGGGGAGCTGGTCTCCATCTCCGCTTACAACCAGCGCAACGACCGCAGCAGCCTGATCAACCAGACGGAGCTCACCTACCGGGTCGCGACCGGATCGGTGAGCCACACGCTGCTCGGCGGCGTCGAGGTCGGCCGCCAGGTCAGCCGGAATCTCCGGAACACGGGATTCTTCGAGGGCACCGCGACCTCGGTGACCGCCCCGTTCGACGATCCGACGATCTCGCTACCGGTCGCGTTCCGGCAGGGAGAAACCGACGCCCACAACCGTACCCTGGCCACCACGGTCGGGCTGTATCTCCAGGATCAGGTGACACTGACCCCTTACCTGCAGCTCATCGCCGGCGCCCGGCTCGAGCGGTTCGACCTCAGCTTCCACAATTTCCGGAACGGCGAGGACCTCGACCGGCGGGACGACCTGATCTCGCCTCGCGCGGGCCTGGTGGTGAAGCCGATGGAGCCGCTGTCGGTGTACGGCAGCTATGGGGTTTCCTACCTGCCCAGCTCAGGCGATCAATTCGCCTCGCTGACGGCGACCACTGAGACGCTCGAGCCCGAGAAGTTCGAGAACTACGAGGTGGGCGCCAAGCTGGACGTCGTGACCGGGCTTTCGTTGAGCGCCGCGGTGTACCAGCTCGACCGAACCAATACCAGCGCCCCCGACCCGGCGGACCCGGCGCGGACCATTCAGACCGGTAGCCAGCGGACCAAGGGATTCGAGCTCGGCGCGACGGGCAACCTGACCTCGCGGTGGCAGTTGGCGGCGGGCTACGCCAACCAGGATGCCTACGTCACCAGCCGGACCTTGCAGGCCGTCCCGGGGGCGAAGGTTGCGCTGGTACCGCGCAACACGCTCTCGCTCTGGAACAAGTATCAGCTTCACCGCATGTGGGGCATCGGGGCCGGCATCATCTACCAGGACGAGATGTTCGCGGCCATCGACAACGCGGTCACCCTGCCGAGCTTCACCCGGTTCGATGCGGGGGCATTCTTCACCCTGAGCCGGGAGCTCCGAGCCCAGGTCAACGTGGAGAACCTGTTCGACACGCGGTACTTCATCACCTCGCACAGCAACAACAACATCAGCCCAGGCTCGCCCCGCGCGGTGCGGGTATCGGTAACGGCAGGGTTCTAGGCGGGTGCAGCGCGACTGAGGGGCAGGAAGCCCGCCGAGTGTCACCCTGAACGGAGTCAAGGGGGCCATACCGGGTATGGTCTCCTTCGCTTCGCTCAGGATGACAGATGGCCGGATGAGGTTAGAATCCTGGCCATGGATCTCACCAGCGGCGTTCCCTTCTGGCTCGTAAAGGGCGGCCTGCCGGCCACCTATCCTAAGCTCGATCAGGATCGTCGGTGCGACCTCGCTATCATCGGCGGCGGTGTCACCGGGGCCCTGCTCGGCTACCGGTTCGCGGAGGCGGGCATCCACACCGTCCTGCTCGAGGGGCGGGAGATGGGCTACGGCAGCACCGGCGCCTGCACCGCCCTGTTGCAGTACGAGCTCGACATCCACCTGACGGACCTCACCGAGCGGATCGGCGGGCCCGGGGCGGAGCGCTGCTACCGGCTCTGCGTCGAGGCCATCGCCGGCATCGAGCGGCTGGCCGACGAAATCGGCGGCGACTCGGATTTCCGCCGGAAGCGTAGCGTCTATCTCGCCTGCAAGCGGCGGGACGTAAAGGCGCTGGAGCGCGAGCGGACGGCCCGGCGGGAGATCGGGATCGAGGTGGACCTGCTGTCGCCCAGCGATATCCGGGAGCGCTTCTCCTTCGACCGCCCGGCGGCGCTGCTGTCCCGACTCGCGGGCGAGATCGATCCCCTCCGATTCACCCACGCGCTGCTCGCGGCCGCGGGCCGCCACGGACTCGAGGCGTACGACCGGACCGGCGTGGCCCGATACCAGTCGGACCGCAAAGGCGTCCTGCTGGAGACCGCCGACGGTTGGCGGATCAGGGCCCGGAAGGCCGTCTTCGCCACCGGATACAACATTCCGCCGTTCGTTCCGCGCCGGTCGGTGTCGCTCACCAGTACCTTCGCCTTCGCCACGTCCCCGCTGCCCACCTTCGACGGTTGGGGCGAGGACCGCTGCCTCATTTGGGAAACCTCCCGTCCGTATTTCTACGCCCGGACCACCCCCGACGGCCGGGCCATCATCGGTGGCGCCGATCAGCCGTTCAAGGGATCGCACAAGGTGGACCGGCTGCAGGGCAGGCAGACCGGCCGCCTGGCCCGCCAGTTCGCCGAGATGTTTCCCGGAATCGTGTTCGATGTGGACTGGAGCTGGGCGGGAACCTTCGCGGAGACCGCGGACTGTCTGCCCTACATCGGAGTGGCGCCGGAGTTCCCTAACGGCTACGTCGCCCTGGGCTACGGCGCGAACGGCATCGTCTTCGGGTATGTGGCGGCGGATCTGCTGCTCGACCTGTTCCTCGGACGGGGCAACTCCGACGCGGAGCTGTTCCGGATCGGACGGTAAACGCCGTTCTGGCTATTCGGCGGCTGCGGCAACATGGCAGTCATCGCCGGAAAGGCGCGGCCTCGGGAGCGATGACCACAGGGCCACACCGGCCACGATCAGGTTCGCCGCGACCACCGGCATCGCCCCGATGAGCGCGCCGTAGACCACCCAGAGCACGGCGGCGGCAGCCTGGACGCGCCGCAGCATCGCCTGGTCCTTGCAGAGATACGAGCCGGCGAAGACCGCGGTGGCAACCCATCCTATCCAGGCAAGCATGCGCGGATCAGGCGACGGCCTGGGGGGCCATGTGGGCGGGAGCGATGGTGAGCGAATCGGTGCGCATCTTGTCCCAATCCTGGAGCACCAGTCCGTGGGCCGCGAACAGGCCGCGAATCCTCGAGGGGTCCCACCCGAGAATTTCCTCCAGGATGGGTACCAGAACGCTGAGCCCGTCGTCGCTCAGGATCGTCCGCCGGGCGATCGGCGTGATGTAGCGATTCTCCGAGACCGCGATGGTCAGCCCGCCCAGACGGTTCACATGCAGCATGACGTGGACGTCGGAGCTGCCGTCGCC
>JACCRH010000092.1 GCA_013813675.1 Gemmatimonadales bacterium | reverse complement strand
TCGTCCGAGAGCAGCCCGTGAAAGCGCACGTAGCGAACGCCCAGCTCCGCCCGGCACCGCCGGAGCTGTGCCTGCCAGTCCGCGCGCAACGCCACCGGCGCGTGACCGCTCCCGATGGTGTGTTCCCAGGCATGCCGAAGCGGAGTGGTGGTTTCGGACAGCCTGCAGGCAAACTCTGGCACCGCTGAACCCTCCAGAAAGGAGCCGAAGTGCCGCTCAGGCTCCTTCGGTCGCTGGCGCTTCCTCAGGATGACGAGCGCCGGTATTGCACCACACGCTTAGCGTCTTCTGGCCAACAGCGTGGTGCAGGCCACCCCGACCACTCCGGCGACCGCCAACCAGCCGCGATGCATGTTCGCCCAGAGCTGCGGGCTGGATGCCGACGCCCGGTCGTCGAAGATGCCGTGTGCGCCGGGGTCGCCCGCCACCGGCTGGTACAGGTTGTCGGGACGCCGTGGATCGATCGGCTGGCCGGTCTGCTGCGAGTCGTAGCCCTGTGAGCCGAGGTAGTAATCCGCCAGCCCGGGGGCGATCATGTTGCCGTAGATCGCGGCCACCGTGGGCATGCCGACGCTCAGCTCGCGCCGTCGGGCGTGCGCCGCGAAGTAGATCGCCTTGGCCGCGACCTCGGGCTGGTAGATGGGCGGCACCGGC
The DNA here is from genome assembly GCA_013813675.1 of Gemmatimonadales bacterium. Lineage (GTDB taxonomy): Bacteria > Gemmatimonadota > Gemmatimonadetes > Gemmatimonadales > GWC2-71-9 > CAVVWJ01. Next base: position 2,289 of record JACCRH010000092.1, on the reverse strand, counting down.
TGTGGGTGGTTCGGCAGCCGGCTCTTGTTCCAGCCGAACTGCGGCGTGTTCACCGCCGGCAGGTGGACGGTCGTGACGTGAATGTGCGACCGGTCGTGGATCAGTTCGCACCTGAGCGAGTCGGTGAAGCCCTGGATGGCGTGCTTCGCCGCGCAGTACGCGGACTGCAGTGGGATCGCCCGATAGGCGAGCGCGGAGCCGACCTGCAGAATCGTGCCCCGGTCGCGTGGCCGCATCAGCTTGAGCGCGGCCTGGGTGCCGTACACCACCCCGAGGTACGTCACCTCGGTGACGCGCTTGAAGTCGGCCGGCTCCATCTCCGCGATCGGGGAGAAGACCGAGGTGGCCGCGTTGTTGATCCACAGGTCGACGGGACCGAGCTCCCGTTCGACCCGTGCCGCGGCCTCGTCCATGCCGGCAGCGTCGGCGACATCCACCGGCAGCACGAGTGCGCGTCCCCCCGCCGTCTCTACCTCCCGGCGCGCGCCCTCCAGCCCCTCCAGCCCGCGCGCGATGAGACCGATGCGGGCCCGCCGTTTCGCGAACTCGCGCACCGTGGCGCGCCCCACACCGGCGGAGGCGCCGGTGATGACGACGACTTCCGCGCGCGTCGCGGCGCCGATCATGCTTCGCGCTTTTTGATGGCCGTCGTCGCGTGGTTCAGGAGATCGGACACGCTCGCGGCGGCCAGGATGCCGCCGAGCAAGCGAGTCGCGCGGGGAGTGACCGTCAACCCGAATGTGAGCGCCGTGGCCACCCAGGGGCCGAGGCAGTAGGGGCACGTCAGCAGATCGCCGATGGCGCGCTGCATCCCGGTCCCCCGGACTTTCTCCTTGACTTCACTCGCGCCCGCCGGTTCGACATACTCGGTGAAGGGAGCGCGAAGGGGACTCGTCACCCGGTCGCTGCTGATCAGACGGCTCAACTTGTAGGTGGCGACGCCGAGCCACACCAGGTCCCGGTACGCGATGCGCGGCGGCCGGCGGCGGCCGGCGGAACCGGCCACCACCAGCAAGCCCGCGAAGACTGCCTGGTAGACCCCCAAGAGCTGGGCATAGGAGGTGAGGGGCATGTCATCCCCGCCCTTGTAGCCGGCGATGACCTCCTCCACCCGTTGGCCCAGCCTGGTGGCTGGTCGCTGCTTCGGTTGCTCCGCCATTGCCGTGCCCTCGATCGTCTTCGTCAGGACGCGGTCTTTCCGCCCGTGGCGGCGGCGATCTTGCGGATCATGGCCAGGTGCGTCTTGAGGGTCGGCAACGTCTTGGTGGCGAAGGCCTTCACGTCGGCGTCGACGGCCCCCTTGGCGACCGACTCGAACGCCGTGACGTCCTTCTCGTGGTTCGCGACCATGGCCGTGACGTACTCACGGTCGAACGCCGCGCCGCGGAGCTGCGACAACTGAGCCATGACCTCTTTGTGCTGCGGGTTCACGTCCGCCGGTAGCGTGACCTGCTTCCGTTGGGCCAGTTGCTGCAACTCCTCGCCCGCCTTCGAGTGGTCGGCGATCACCTGCTCGGCGAACCGTTTCACCTCCGGGCTCGCCGACCGCTCGACGGCCAATCGTCCCAGGGCGACTTCCGCCATGCCTCCGGGCGCCGCGTCGTTCAGAAAAGCCAGATCGCCGCCGGTGACGACCTGATCGCCCCGGTCGGCCGGGGTTTTCGCCGGCTCCGTTTTCACGATCGCCTGGCTGTTGGCGGTGTCATCGTCGCCGGGCCGAGGACCACACGCCGCGGCCGTTGACAGCACGCATAGGGTCGCCAACGGGATGAGGCGGCCTCTTTGTTTACCCATAATGTTTCCTTTAGAGGGTGCTCGCGCCGTGGCGGTCATGGGGTGCTCCCATGCCGGCCGCACGCAGGGCTTCCCCGGCCGTCCAGACCGCCGCGCCGAGGAGCAGGATGTCCTTCGCCAGGAACTGCCCCGGCATCGGCGAAGGGAAGGGAAAGCCATACCCGGGCTGCCACACGCCCGGCGTCGTGAAGACGAAGGTCAGGGTGATGAGTGCCATGATGATGACACCGAAACTGCCGATCGCCGAGAGCTTCGGCGCGACCGGCCGGGTCGCGATCAGTAAGCCCGACCCGATCTCGATCAGGCCGATCAGCGCGGCAAAGCTCCGCACGCTCAGGACGCTGTAGCCCCAGGACAGCAGCGGGCTGTTGGCGACCAGGCCCTGAATGGCTTCGGCCTCGTAGGCGGTGAATTTCAAGGCGCCGACCCACAGCAGAATCGCGACCAGCCCGTAGCGAATGATCTTCTCGCCGGCGCCTTCCAGCGTCCGCGCCA
>JACCRH010000091.1 GCA_013813675.1 Gemmatimonadales bacterium | reverse complement strand
GCGCCCTTCTGCTTCATCAGGGCGATCCCCTCGTCGTCGATCAGGGATCCGTGCTCGATGGAGCGGACGCCGGCCCGCACCGCGCGCTTGATCCCTTCCGCGCCGTGAGCATGGGCGGTGACGTAGGTGCCGTATTCGGCCGCCTGCTCGACCGCCGCCCGGATCTGCTCCTCGGTGTATTCCGATGCCCCCGGCTTGGTGCCCTGGGTGAGCACGGCCCCGGTCGCCATCAGCTTGATGAAGTCGGCCCCGCCGTTGAGAATCGCCCGGACTCGTTCGCGCACCTGGTCGACGCTGTTGGCCACGCCGAAGCGGTACTCCGCTGGGATGCTGACGTCCTGGGCCGCGCCGATCAGCTCGCCGCCCCCGCTGGTGACCGTGACATACGCCCCTGCCACCGCCATCCGCGGTCCTATGACGGTGCCGTCCTCGATGGCGTCACGAAGCGCGGCGTCCACCAGCGCGCGATAGGTGCCTACGTCTCGCACGGTGGTGAACCCGGCCAGGAGCGTACTGCGCGCGTTGCGTACGCCGCTGAAGGCCTCCTGCGCGCCAGAGCGCTGGAGTGGAAGCAAGGCGTCCGCGTCGGTCAGGTCGCCGATCATGTGGGCGTGACAGTCGATGAGACCCGGCAGGACGGTATAGCGGGAGAGGTCGACCAGCCTGGCGTTGCTCGGTGGCCGGGTGGAGCCCGGCTGGATGCTTTCGATGCGGTCGCCCCGCACCACGATCAACTGGTCGCGGCGCACCTCGCCGCGCACCACGTCCACCAGACGGCCCGCCCTGATGGCGGTAACCGCCGCGGGTAATCCTGCCTGTGACCCTGCCTGCGCGGCGGCGGGCGCCATACGGGAGACCAGGCTCATGGCCAGCAGGAAAAGGAGCCTGCCGAGGCTCATGGGGGCTCCGAATGCGAATGTAGAACGAATGCGCGTTTGGGATGGGGCCGCGCGCCCCAATATACCAGCGCGGCGCCAGGCGCCACGAGCCACTGGACTGTGGCCGCGGCGCTTGCGCCCTGAGGCTACTGGCCCTTCTCCCGCTCGCTGGGGGTTTCGACGTCGACCTTGGGAAGGGTGACTTCCTTCTTCTCGGTCTTCACATCGACGTCGGGAACGTTGATCGTGTCCTTCACCGAGCCGGTTTCGATGCTGGGGGTCTCGACCGTGTCGGTCTCCGAGCCGATGACCGGCTTCTCCACCTGATACTCGCCCTCGCCGGTCTTCTTGCACGCGCTGGTGAGCACGAAGGCGGCGATCGCTGCAGCCAGAGTGGTGCGACGCATATGACCTCTCGGTTAAGTGACCTGTACTCGATGATGCGCCAATATGTTGCCGGGAGGTCCGGGACACAGTGTCAGCCGTCACTCACATTCTCCGGCCTGCGCCGCACGGCGGAGAGTTATCCGCATCCATATGTAGAAGATGTTGACAACGAAGTCACAAACCCATTGTTTATCAGATCGTTACGATATTGCTGACCGACTGGTTCTTTTCACGCGCCACGAGGGGAGGCTTCGGCCCTCAACGCAAGACGGCCCCCGATTTTCGCCGGGGGCCGCCACCCTTGCCCTATCGTCCCGCCTGGGTCAGTCCTGGACCAGAATCAGATACTTCGACGGTGCCCAGAAGTCTTCCGGCTGGGTGATCTGGACCGTGCCCGTCACCTTGCCGTCCTTGGTTACCGTCGAGCCGAGGTAGGTAGGGCTCTGCCGCGAGACGATCTTGTATTTCTTGTCGGTCCGCGGGAGCCGGATCGAGGTCTGCTCCGTCTTGTTAAGAGCGGTGAAGGCCGCTGGATCGAGGTTGCGGGCCGGCTCCAGGCGGGTTCCGCCGAACACCAGGAATTTCGACCCTTCCTTGGTCACCACCCCCCGTTTGATCAGCTCGTCCTTGGTGCCCACCGCGTAGTACACCGTGTTCTTGTACGACGTGAGGTTGGCGACCGTATCGGTCAACGCGGTGTTGACCGTTTCCAGCCCCGCCTTCTCGGTGCTCAGGGTGTCCACCCGGCCGGCCAGCGTGGCGATCTGGGTGTCCTTCTCGGCCAGCGCGGCCTCGTATTCGGTCTTCTGCTGCTCGGCGGTGGTCTTGAGGTCGTCGACCGTCTTCTTGAAGGTTTCGATCTGCGCCAGAAGGCGCGCGTTTCGCTGGCGGGACTGCTTGGCTCGGGCCTCGGTCTCGGCGAGCTTGGCTTCGCTGGAGTCGAGGCGGGCGATGACCTGCTTGATCCGATCGAGGGAGGCCTGACGGTCCTCACGATCCTTCTTGGCACCGGGGAGGCCCGGATCAGTCCCCGCCGTCCTGATCGCGAGGGTCTTCGCTTTGGCCAGCTCGCTGTTGATGTCGCTGACGAACTGGGTCGTCTCCAACACCTCGGTCAGCAGACTGTCCTTCTGAGCCTCGGCCATCTTCGCCTCCGACAGCGCCCTCTTCAACTCGGCTTGGTTACAACCGGTCGTCGCCACGACGGCGAGCACGATCAGCCAAGCATACCTCATGCGAACCTCCCCGCTCTGCTTGTGGGCACACAGGCATCGGTGTGTCGGCGGCAATGCCGGCCAGGTGGGCCGAAGCCCTATGAGTGGTGCGAGATCTACGGCGAGGGTCAAGCATAACTAAAGGGGTGGCGAACTCGCCACCCCTAGAAATTTGACAGTTGGTTGACGATTTACCTCAGACGGCGCCCCGGAATACCGAGTGGAATTCGGCCAGCGATGCCAATCCCGCGCACCCCGCCGCGAGGTCGGCAGCGGCCGCCTCCGCCCCCTACCATGACGCCCCGGGCAGGCTGAGACGGTGCCCACCCCTCCTCCGTATCCGGGGCAGCCGACGAAGGCCCGGCCGACGCCGGAATGACAGTGACCGTCTTGCCGGGGGCCAGCTCGCGGCCAGCCCCAACGGCCACATCCTCCACCGGAGCCGGGTCAGCCAATACCAGGGCCGGGGACAGGGCGGGGACCAGGACGGCCGGGTCCTTCACCGGGGAGGCGGGAACCGGCGCCGGGGAGGGGGCGAGAGCGGGTCTCGGGGTGCGGACTCGGCGCCGGGCCGGCTGGGGTTCCACCCTGGGGCGGGCCAGCTCGACCGGTGAGGCCACCTCCAGCGACGGTGTGGCCGGGCTCCGCAGCGTGAGGTCGCGGGCGGGCAGGCTGCTCTCATCGGCGCGCGCCGACGCGGTTTCGTCCGGCAGAGGATTGGGGGATTCGGCCGCGCAGCCAAGGAGCGCGGCCGCGAAGGCGAGTGACAGAACAGATGCCGCGTGCATGGAACCTCCCGACCGTACGAGACCCAACTGTGCCGCCCCAATCCTCAAGCTAAGACGATTGGTCGGCCAGGTCACGCACGGTGCGATCTGGGTGCTGGTACGACTGCCGAGCAATCCCAGGCTCCGATAGGGCGCAGGTCACAACCGGTCGTAGCGGAGGCGGGTGATCCAGCCCAGCAGGGGACGGGGCGTGCAGCGGATGACGCCGACCAGGAACCGGAAGCGGAGGCCGGGGATGCAGACCACCGGCCCGCCCCGGTCGAGGCAGCGCAGCGAGTGCTCCACTACGGCGCGCGCGCTCATCCAGGC
>JACCRH010000286.1 GCA_013813675.1 Gemmatimonadales bacterium | reverse complement strand
GGCGTACGCCCCCGAGGTGACGAGCGGCGCGTCGGGCAACGGCTCGGTGCCCGGCGTGAGACTCCGCCCCAGAGAGCGAACTCCCCACACCGCCATCGCCACCCCCGCCGCCAGCAGCGGTGCGCCTAGCCACCTGATCCAGTCGGGATCCACCCGGTTGAAGGCCGGATCCACATCGCCCAGACTCACGTACCGCGGCAGCAGCGGCGCCAGGACCGCCACCAGTGCGATCAGCGCCACCTGCACCCACACCCAGGGATCCCGAGCCGCCTTCCTCATGTCCACCGGAGCAACTTACCTCCGAGCCGGAGGGCCGAAGTGGCGAGTTATATTTCCGCCGCCTTTTGTCGTGTGACCCCTGAGCCAGGAGCCGTCCCCCGTGTCCGCCATCCTGCCGGTCCGCCATCAACCGCCGCTTCCCCTCGACCAGCTCATCCGGCGTGATCCGCCTGGCGCCGAGGCCATCGAGATGGATGTGGTGATCATCGGGGCGGGGCCCGCGGGGCTCGCCTGCGCGATCGAGCTGGCCCGCCTGGCGCGGCAGGACCGGGAATCCGGCGGCGACACGGCGGAGCTCAACATCGCCGTGCTGGAGAAGGCCGGCGCGCTGGGCGAGCACAGTCTCTCCGGGTCGGTGGTCAATCCCCGCGCCTTCCGCGAGCTGTTCCCCGATCTCAACCCGAGCGACTTCCCCTTCCGGCAGCCGGTGGGTGACGAGGCGGTGTATTTCCTGACCGAAGGCCGGGCCCAGCGGATTCCGACGCCGCCCACGATGCAGAACGCGGGGTTCTATACCGCGTCCATCTGCGAGCTGGTCCGCTGGCTGGGCGCGCGGGCGGAGGAAGCGGGAGTCAACCTCTTCGCCGGCTTTCCGGTGGACGCGCTGCTGGTCGAGGGGAACGCGGTGCGCGGGGTCCGCACCACACCGTCGGGGCTCGACCGCGATCGGCAGCCGACTGGAGACTATACCGAGCCCACCGATCTCACCGCGAAAGTCACGGTGGTCGCCGAGGGCACCCGCGGGTCGTTGAGTCAGGGCTGGCGGAAGTGGCAGCGTGTCGGCTCACCCAATCCGCAGATCTTCGCGCTCGGGGTCAAGGAGATCTGGGAGACGACTCGGCCCCTCGAGTCGGTGGTGCACACCCTGGGGTGGCCCCTCCCGGACGACGCCTTCGGCGGCAGCTTCATGTATCCCCAAGGCCAGAACCAGATCGCCCTCGGCATCGTGGTCGGTCTCGATTATCACGACGCCAGCCTCGACATCCACGAGCTGCTTCAGCGGATGAAGCTGCATCCGCTCTTCCGGCAGCACCTGGAGGGCGGGCAGTTGCTGGAGTGGGGCGCGAAGACGATCCCCGAGGGTGGCTTCTACGCGCTACCGGAGCGGCGGAGCGGCGACGGAGTGCTCTTCGTCGGTGACACGGTGGGGTTCGTCGACGTCCCCTCGCTCAAAGGCATTCACTACGCGATGCAGTCCGGGATGTACGCCGCGCGGGTGGCGTTCGCGGGCCTCAAGGCAGGCGACGCGTCGGCCGCCCGGCTCTCGGCCTACGACCGGATGGTGAACGAGAGCTATATCGTGGCCGACATGCATCGGACCCGGAACATGCGTCTCGCCTTCAAAGACGGACTCTACCTCGGCGGGCTCAAGGCCGGGCTCATGACTTTGAGCGGGGGCCGGCTGTTCGGGGGCAAGATCGACATGCCAGAGGACGCCGCGACCCCGCGCCGGATCACGCCTGCCGAGCCATTCGCGACGGACGGCGTGCTGACCTTCGGCAAGCTGGACGCGGTCTTCAAGTCGGGAAACGCCACCAGGGACACCATCCCTTCGCACCTTCTGGTCGGGACCGACGTCAGCGCCGAGGTAGCCGAGTTCTACACTCACGTGTGTCCCGCGGGGGTGTACGAGCGGGTCGGAGACCAGCTCCGGGTGAACCCACCGAACTGCATCGACTGCAAGGCCACCGACGTCCTGGGACCACGCTGGACCCCGCGCGAGGGCGGCAGCGGGCCCAAGTACCGCTCCATGTAGCAGAAGTTCCCTCGCTCCGCTCGGGATGAGGTACCAGCTTCCGTCCCGCTTCCTCCGTTTCCGCCCCGTAGCCCGCCGTGCCCAACGACCCGGCCAGATGGCCGATACCCCGGTCCGCGACCTGCCGTATTCTTGAATCGACGGCCACTCCGGCCGGCCCGAATACGCTCAGGAGATGACAGATGTCCAACCCGCAGTCGCAGAATCTGCTCGACCTCTCCAACCAGCTTGCGCGCGCGGTGGCGCGGGGCGCGGAGAGCATCGTCGCCGTACACGCCCGACCTCAGCTCGCGTCCACCGGGGTGCACTGGCGGGACGGATTCGTCGTCACGACCAACGGAACCGTCCGCCGCGACCGGGACGTGGCCGTCACCCTGCCGGACGGAACGCGGATCGGTGCGGCGGTGCAGGGGCGCGATCCCGCCACCGACCTCGCGGTCCTCAAAGTTGCGGGCGGCGCGCTCCCGGTCGCGGCGTTCGGCGATGCCGGAGCGCTCAGGCCAGGCCACCTGGTGTTGGCGCTCGCCCGCGTGGATGAGACCGGTCCCCGTGCGGCGTTCGGTGCGGTGAGCGTCGTGGCAGGAGCGTGGCGCCCCTGGGGGGGAGGCGAGATCGACCGGCTGCTGCAGAGCGACGTCAACCTCTATCCGGGGTTCGGTGGAGGTCCCTTGGTGGATACCGAGGGCCAGGTGCTGGGGATCAACTCCGGCCGGCTGAGCCGGCCCTACACCACTACGCTGCCGGTCCAGACGGTGAACCGCGTTCTCGATCAACTCGCCAGTCACGGATACGTCCGCCGGGGGTATCTCGGTGCGGCCATGCAGCCGGTACGGCTCCAGGAGCAATTGCGCTCCAGGCTTGGCATTGATCGCGATGGAGGGCTTCTGGTCTCCACCATCCAATCCGACAGCCCATCGGCAGCGGGTGGACTCCTGGTGGGCGACGTCGTCCTCGCCATCGGCGGCAAGCCGGTTGCCGAGCCGGAGGACGTACTCAAGGTGTTGAATGGAGACACCGCCGGACGGACGCTCGCGCTGAAGCTGGTTCGCGGAGGAAGGCTGGAGACGGTTGACGTGCTGATTGGAGAGCGGCCGCGTGGGCACTAGCCTCAGCGCCCTCGCGGAAGCGGTCTGGCCCAGCGTTGTACGGGTCGGGCCCAATGGCACGGGCGGGGCGGGGGTCGTGCTGTCGCGCGGTGGAGGGCTGGTGGTGGTGACCAACGCGCACGTGGCACGGGGCAGTCCGGGGGATCGGATTCAGGTGATGAGTCATACGGGTGTGATCTACCCGGGGCTGATCGAGCGCACGGATGGCGGCCGCGATCTCGCGCTCCTCACGCTGGAGCCGCCGGTCGGCAGTTCGACGGGACACCTGTCGCCCGCAACCCTGGCGGACGTCGCCACCTTACGCCCGGGCCATCTCCTCATCGCCGTCGGACATCCCTACGGGCTCGCCAACGCCGTCACCGCCGGCGTGGTGCAGTCCCTGGGACCGATCGCGAGCGGAGTGGAGCCTGTCATCGGCTGGCAGCAGTTGCCATGGATCCAGGCCGATATCAGGCTCGCGCCGGGTAATTCCGGGGGGCCGCTCTGCGACATGCAGGGCCGAGTGGTCGGGATCAACACCATGGTGGCGCGAGGGCTCGCGCTGGCGATCCCCGCCAGCGGAATCCGGGCGCTGTTCCGTGAGCCTAGCGAAGCCATTCCGGCATGATTCGAGTCTGGATAGCCCTGCGGGATCCCGATCGGAGGCAGGCGCTGATCCGGATCCTGCGGGCCGACCCTATGGTGCGGCTGGTGGGATCCGAGGCCGAAGCCGATGTCGTGTGCCGAGAGGCGGAGCCGGTGCCCCTGTCCCTGTCCGTCGCGGTGGCCGACGTCCTGACGCCGCGAGAGCTCGAGGTTCTCGCCCTGGCGGGTGACGGTCTCGACAACCGTGCGATCGGCCGGCAGCTCGGCATCACCCGCTCGACCGTGAAGCACCACCTCGAGGCTGTCTACGCCAAGCTGGGCGTGCACGGCAGGACCGAGGCGGTGCGGGAAGGCATGCGACGGGGAATGATCTCGCTATGAGTCACCCAGCACCTTGATGATGACCCGCTTGCGGCGCTGCCCGTCCCACTCACCGTAGAACACCCGCTGCCAGGGCCCGAAGTCGAGCTTTCCCGCCGTGATCGGCACGATCACTTCGTGCCCTACGGTGAGGCTCCGAAGGTGCGCGGCGGCGTTGTCCTCGCCGGTCTCGTTGTGCCGGTAGCGCGCGGGGTCCCACGGCGCGATGGTGCCCTCGAGCCACTTGAGAATGTCCTGCCAGAGCCCGGACTCGTGATCGTTGACGAAGACCGACGCGCTGATATGCATGGCCGACACCAGCACCATGCCCTCGCGCACGCCGCTCGCCCGCACCTGCTCGGCGACCTGGTCGGTGATGTCGATGATCTCCTGACGCTTCTTGGTCTCGAACCAGAGGTAATGAGTGTGATGCATTTGAGAGCCCCGGGTAAATGGATGGGTCACCCCTTGTCGGCCCTGTACTTGGGCGTAGCTTCGGGTAGTGATGTCGTCGACTCCTGACTCAACCAGGACACCCTCCATGGACCACACGATCGTGCATTTCGAGATCCCGGCCGACGACCCCGAGCGGGCCGCGAAGTTCTACCGGGAGCTGTTCGGCTGGCAGATCGACCGCTACGCGGGCTCGGG
>JACCRH010000283.1 GCA_013813675.1 Gemmatimonadales bacterium | reverse complement strand
TCATAGTCCCTGACACGGACCTCCTGATCACCAACACGCGGATTGGCGAAGTATCCGGCCGCCAGCTTATCCGGCTGGTTCGCGACGAGAAGCCGGGGCTGCCGATCCTGCACATAGGTGAGCCCTTGTCCAACCCTGATGGCCTCCTCACTGACGTTCCCTCCCTCCCCGAGCCATTCACAGCAGATCAACTCCTTGCGAGTGTCCGGACTGTGATCGTGCGGCAATACTCCTAGCTCCGTGTTGGTCCCTTGGGGACCTTCCCCCCCGACCGTAGACTACCCCAGCGGGCCTCTCCCGACACTTCCAGGTTGCTGCGTCCCAGGTTGCGCTTCTGCATTTCTCCTCCAACAGCGATTCAGGACTGGACCGCTTGGTGCGTGTGACCGTGTGATCTCACGCCGACTCGACGTCCGGGGCTTACAGCTCCTGGCGCTTGGGCCGGAACAGGATCTCGTGATGTCGACGTCCTTCGGCTGGCTCATGGCCAAGGCGACTCGATTCGGTGCCTTGGACCTAGGCGAGCGTCGCCAGGTCAATCACGAATCGATACTTCACGTCGCTCTTCAGCATCCGCTCGTACGCCTGGTTGATCTGGTCGATGGGGATCACTTCCACGTCCGAGACGATGCCTTTCTCCGCGCAGAACTCCAGCATCTCCTGGGTCTCCTTGATACCGCCTATCGGGGACCCGGCGAGCCGTCGCCGCCCGAGAATGAGCTTGAATACCGCCGGAGACGGGTGGGGGTGGTCCGGTGCGCCGACCAGGCAGAGCGTTCCGTCCCGCTTGAGCATCGTGAGGTAGGCATCGAGGTCGTGCGGCACGGCCACGGTATCGAGGATGAAATCGAACCGGCGGCTGTGTCGCTTCATCTCCTCCGCGTCCCGCGAGATGATCACCTCGTCGGCGCCAAGGCGGCGGGCATCATCCGCCTTCGCAGGAGAAGTCGTGAAGAGCGACACGCCCGCGCCCATCGCGCGGGCGAGCTTGACGCCCATGTGGCCGAGTCCGCCCAGGCCGACGACGCCGACCCGCTGACCTGGGCCGACCTGCCAGTGGCGGAGCGGTGAGTACGTCGTGATCCCGGCGCACAGGAGCGGGGCGGCGGCTGCCGGATCCAGCTTCTCCGACACCCGCAGCACGAAATCCTGGTCTACCACGATCTGGTTCGAGTAGCCGCCGTACGTTGAGCCGCCCAGGATGGGATCGGTGCTGTTGTAGGTGAGGGTGAGTGTGTTCTGGCAGAACTGCTCCAGCCCTTCACGGCAATCGGCGCACTGGCGGCACGAGTCCACCATGCAGCCGACGCCCACAAGGTCGCCAGCGGTGAAGCGGGTGACTTCGGCACCGACCTGCTTTACCCGGCCGATAATCTCGTGCCCGGGTACCATGGGGAACATGGACCCACCCCATTCATCCCGGGCCTGGTGAAGGTCGGAATGGCAGACGCCGCAGAAAAGGATGTCGAGGTGCACGTCCTTCGGGCCGGCTGCCCGCCGCTCGAACTCGAAAGGCCCCAGCGGGGAGCGGGCGCTCGCAGCGGCATAGCCTCGGGTTGGCAGGCCGCCCGTCAGGGTCGCGGTGCCGGCCGCGGACGCGGCATGCGTATGGGTCACGGAAACTCCTTCGGTTCAGGTGTGATTCGGGTCTGGGAGGCAAGCTCGTCGGCGATCCGCCGTGCGACGGCGTCGTTGCCGGCCTCGAGAGTGCATCAGGCAAGATCGCGAAGCACTGACCCGACGCTCCAGTATCACCACGAGGATGGCCGCCCTAGGGGCAAAGCCGAGTGAACTCGGTCAGCTGTCGCACACCGGGATTCCGGAGCGCTGCGGTGACCGGCGCTGGCCGGTGGTTGGAGGCTGTACGACAGGACCGAACCAGATGACGCAACTCATCTCCGGGTGGAGGGAGTGGGTGGCCCGGGCCGACCAGGAACGCGCGTCCGCGTCCACCACAGATACCTTGACTTTGTCCTGCCAGGCGAACTGAAGCGGAAGCGTCTCGATATTTCGTGAATAGGTACCCATGGTACCGTGGTAAGCGTCCTGTGCCTGAACCAGCTTGCGCAAGTCGACTTTCATCTGCACTAAGGGGCTCACCACATCAAGCGCGCTTGTGGTATCGATGGGAGGCGGATGGGTCGTGACAGCTGATGCCTGAGGTCCGGGCGGCACGTCGCACACGGGCACCCCTGGTCTGCCACGGCGCTGATATCG
>JACCRH010000008.1 GCA_013813675.1 Gemmatimonadales bacterium | reverse complement strand
AGCCTTCGGTCCAGTCGAAATGGTCGTCGCCCGACTCGTAGGACACCAGGTAGCGGCCGTCGACCGCGCCGCCCCACCATTCGAACGAGTCATCCAGGCCGGACAGCGACTGGACGAATTCCAGCGTGGTGCCCGAGCCCACCGCGTAGAGCGACAGGCTGTTCAGCTCCTGCCCGGCGCCGCCCGACACGTCATATCCGGCAAATTCGATCCGGACGTACCGCAGCGTGCCGCTGTTGTCGGCGTTGTTGATGCCCCCCGAGTAGGTCTCGGTGACCCCCTGAGGCCCTTCCGTCAGGACCGGGGGAGCCCGGTTGATGATCCCGTTCCCGATGATGAGCACCCCGCCCCAGTCCCCCGGCGCGCGCGATCCCACGGGATTGCCCGAGGTGAACACGATCGGCGCGTCGGCGGTGCCCTGGGCGTCGATCCGGGCGCCACGCAGGATCCAGAGCGAACTGCCCGCCACGGCCGGATCTCCGACGATGGTCGTCCCGGGCTGGATCGTCAGGGTGGCACCGCTGGCGACTTTCACGTACCCGCTCAGGGTGTACAGCGTATCGGCAAAGAGCGTGCGGTCGGCGGTGATGTTGTCGCTGATCGTGGCCACCCGCTCTCCCTCGATGGCAATCGTCACGACAGCGCTGGGTGTGCCGGTTCCTTGGTCATTGAAGGCGGAGACCCGGTAGCTGTAGGCCACGTTGATCTCGATGTCGGCGTCGCTGTAGGTCGTACCGGTCAGATCGCCCCCGATCTGCGCGAACGTTCCCGCGGGGGACCCTTCCGCGCGCTCGAGGACGTATCCGGTGGCTCCGGTCACCGCGTTCCACGACAGCTCGACGGTCGAGCTGTCCGCCGAGAGCGCCGCGGCGAGGCCGGTCGGCGCTGGAGGGGTCGCGGGGGGATTGGTATTGTCGTCGCCACAGGCGGCGAGGCTCACGGCCAGCAGCACCGCGGCGGCGGCGACTGGAATCGTGCGCACGGAGAACGGCATCAGGTCCTCACGGAAGTAGGGGTGCGAAGAGGTGGCCGAAAGGCGCGATGGTAAACAACACTCGGGCTTCTCGGTCCCAACACGTGGAAGTCACGATCGCGTCACCGCGCGGGTCAGCGCTGCCAGGTGGCCCCAAGCGCCAGCACGCGCCCGGCCTTGTAGCGGTTGCGGAAGACGCCGCCCTGCACGATTTCGTAGGGCGAGTCGAGCAGGTTCTTCGCGTCGAGCTTGAGCGACGCGTCGTGGAAGAGTGGAAACTGGACCGAGAAGTCCAGCACGTGGCGCGCCTGCTCGTAGGCGTCGGGAAATGGTACAGCTCCGGCCTCGACGATCCGGGCACCCACCACGTTGTAGAGCGCGGTGGCGCTCAGGCCGCCGCCGTTGCCATAGGTGAGACCGGTGTTCACCACGTACTCCGCCTGTCCCACCATGGGCCGGTCGGTACTGGTCAGCGAGCTGATGTCGGTGTTGCCCGGCGTGATGCGGCTCCGCATCAGCGTCGTGTTCACGAAGACCGAGAGCGGAGTGAGTGCCGGCGAGAGCTGCCCCAGACCCTGGCGAACCTCCAGTTCGACCCCGTAGTTGTCGGCCTTCTCCGCGTTGACGAAGCTGTTCGCCAGAGCGCCCGTCAGGTTGACGAACACCCGCTCGATCGGGGCCTTGAAGCGCTTGGCGAAGACGCCGACGCTGAGCACTTCGCCCGGGGCTGGGTACCACTCCCAGCGGGCGTCGTAGTTTTGGATCAGTGCCCGGCGAAGGTTGGTATTGCCGAACGTGATCAGCCCCCCGATCGGCTCGAACGAGCTGACCGGTGAGATCTCACGATACTCGGGCCGGGAGAGGGTCTGGCTCGCCGAGACCCGGACCACCTGGTCCTCGGTCAACTGATAGTTGAGGGCCAGCGACGGAAGAATGTCGGTGTTGTCCCGGTCGGTCGACGTGGCCACGCCCTGGGGGTCGACGGTGTTGAGCTCCAGCGTCCAGTGCTCCAGCCGGGCGCCGCCAATGAGTCGCAGGCGCTGGGTGAGCTGCAGCTCCGCCTGTCCGTACCCCGCGACCAAACGATCGCGCGCGTCGTAGCGGCCGCCATTGGCGTTGACAAAGAGGGCGAGCCGGGAGTCCTGAGCGTACGGCCCCGCGAAGATCTGCTCCGGCGAGACCTGGCGGTCGGCGGCGGACAATCCCCGATTGGTGATGTCGAAGGCACGGCTGTCCACGTCCCGGTCGATGGCACGGTAGGCTCCACCGATCTTCACCACCGCGGGACTGCTGGAGGAACCCAGAAACAGCCGGTAATTCCCCTGCCCTTCGTACCCGCTCTCGCTCAGGTCGCTGAACGTCCGGGTGGCGGATCGAGGCGCACCCAGCCAGCTGATCGGCTGCGACGCGCCGGAGGCGGGATCGATCTGCGCGATGTAGGCGATGTCGGAGCGGTCCGGCTCGTATCGGTTGACCCGGGAGGCGTTCAGCGACCAGTCCACCAGGTGGTCGTCTCCCAGGAGGTGCTCACCGGTGAGCTGGTGCGAGCGCACCGTGCGCTGCACGAAGGTGAGCCGGGTGACGTCGAGATCCAGATCGAACTCCTCGTTCTCCCCGGCGAGCCGAGTCGCCTCGTTGTCCGCGCTCCGATTGTAGGTGTTGTTGAGCTGTACCTTGTGCTTGCTCCCAAGCCGGGTGCTAAGATTGAGAATCCCGCCCCACAGCACGCTGTTTCGGGAGGTCGAGCCCGCCGTCTGGTTCAATGGCTCAAACCCGGTACCGGTCGCCATGATCAGTGAGCGCGACTCGTCGGCCCGCACTTCCTGCCCATAGGAGTAGGTGAAGGAGCCGATGTACCCGATCGGCTGGCGCAGCACCGGGTCTTCACCGCCGATGGTGAATCCGAAGCCTCCGTTGGCCGAGCCATTGTCCGCCCGGCCCGACCATGCATTCCGGAATGACCCGATGATGGTGTTGATCTGCGATTGATCCAGCCCGCGCAGGTTGCCAGCCACTTCCGCCGGCGCCGGAATACGCCGCTCCGATCCCGCGAAGCCCAGCCATTCCTCCCCCACGGCGGGGGCCCGCACCAGGCCCTTCCCGGTGGCCGCGGTGTTGAGGCCGGCGGAGGCGGAGAAGGTGATCACCCGCCGCTCGGGGAACTCCCGCGTCTTCAGGTTGACGGCGGCCCCGCTGAAGTCGCCCGACTGGTCTGGCGTAAACGTCTTCGACGTCGTGATGCCTTCCAGCAGGGCCGAAGGGAACATGTCGAGTGGAACGACCTTGCGCTCCGGCTCGGGGCTGGGGATCCGCGCTCCGTTGAGCGATGAGGTCGTATACCGCTCGCCCAGTCCACGGACGAACACGTAGCGTCCGTCCTGCACCGTCACGCCGCTGACCCGCTGGACCGCTTGTCCCGCGTCGCCGTCGGGACTCTTCCCGATCTGCTCGGCAGTGATCGCGCTGACGATGTTGGTGGCGTTGCGCTGCTCCTCGAGCGCGCGGTTCACGGTGCCGCGCTCCGCCTCGGCGCTCACCGAGATCTCGGCCAACTGGACCGCCTCCGCGGCCAGCGCGATGTCCTGCGCCACCGAGCCACCCTCGGGCACGATGACATTGGTCACCACTTTCGGTCCGAACCCGATCATCCGGGCCCGGAGCGAGACCGGGCCCGCCGTTATCCCCTCCAGCACATACCGGCCGTCTACCGCGGTCACCGTGGTCCGTCCCGCACCGACCACGTCCACCGTGGCCCCCGCCACCGGCGCACCCTGCTGACCTTCGACCACCCGGCCGACGATCCGGCCGGTAGCCTGGGCCGAGAGATCGGCCACTGCGATCACCGAGAGAGAGAGGATCAGGCCGAATCGAGCTGGACGTGGTGTGGTCATCGGGGCACGGTGTGGTAGATGGTGGGGGCGATCTGGCCACCGGCCGGTCAGCCGGGCAGCGACGAAGGTCCACCGGTCCGGTTTCGGTGAAGGCACGGAAATGCAACGGAACGGTCACGGACTGGGGTGGGCACGTTCGGGACCGCGACTTTACCGATCTGTTACACACGGGAGTGGATTCCGTGACTGCCGACGGGCTTCTTAGGCGCGGTCGTGGGGCTTGGCGGGAACACCTGGACAACGAAAGGGCCTGCATGCGCGCGCTCTCTCGCGGCATCGTGAGCGTCACCCTCCTCTCCGGCATCTTGGCCGGCGGCGGGGTGGCTCAGACCACCTACCCGAACATCAAGGTGACCGGACGACTCCAGGAGCAGTTCTACTACTTCGACAACCAGGCGTACGCCGCCCAGGTCGGGCCGCAGAGCAACGTCTTCACCCGCCGGGCCCGGATCGAGGCACGGGGCAACATCTCCGAGAACGTCTCGATCTACATCCAGCCCTCCTTCGAGGGCGGGCGAAGCCTCTCCAGCGTCACCACCACCTGTACTTCCACCGAGGTGCCGGTGGGCGGCGGCACGCCGACCATCACCTGCCGGACCACGGGCCGGAGCGGCCTCCGGCTGCGGGACGCCTACATCGACGTGCGGTTCAGCAAGGAGGCCAGCAAGTCCGGGCTTTACCTCCGCGCCGGGCAGGAAAAGCGACCCTACAGCCGATACGAGCTCACCTCGTCCACCAATCTGCCTTCGATCGAGCGCGGCGCCGGCCAGGGACTGCTGGCCCGGGCCTCGAACGATCTCTTCGGCTCGGCCGGTTTCCTCTCTCACGACGTGGGCGCCAGCGTCCGGTTGGAGCACAAGCTCGACGAGCTTCGCCTCATCACGGTCAAGCTGGGCGCCTACAACGGCCAGGGTGAGAGCCTCAACGACGTGAACGACAAAAAGAGCTTCGGCGCCCGGGCCACCGCCGCGGTGACGCAGAAGATCGACGTGGGTGGGTCATGGTTCGCCCACGACGGGATCGTCACGGCCGACGGCGTCCCCGATTCCAGCTTCACCAATCACGCCTGGGGCGTGGACGCGCAGTACGGCAAGACGGGAGACGAAGGACTGTTCGCTCTGGTCGAGTACCTCCAGGGCAAGGATGCCTCCCCCGCCAAGCTCCAGATCCGCGGCATTCAGGGCCTCGCCGCCTACAACGTCCGGATGACCAGCCCCACGTCCTGGCTCTACGCGGTCGAGCCATTCGCGCGGGTGGACCTGGCCGATCCCGACACCGATGCCGACGACAACGGCGCCACCACGCTTACCGCCGGCCTGGGACTCTACATGTCGAGCCGGGCCTGGCTCAGGATCGCCTACGAGCGGCAGAGCTTCCAGGCGGAGGGCGCCGCGAGCGTGAGCGGCGTCCGCAGCATGCTGGCGGTGAGCTTCTAGCGGTCATCCTCTTCGCTTCGATCAGGGTGGTATCACACCAGACTCCGAGGGCAGAACCATCATGCGGACCTTTCGACTCGTCCTCACCGGCACACTGGCACTGGCCGCGCCGCTCGGTGCGCAGACCCTCACCGGCGCCGGCGCCACCTTCCCCAATCCCATTTACACCAAGTGGTTCGACGCCTACAGCAAGCAGACCGGCATTCAGATCAACTACCAGTCGATCGGCTCCGGCGGCGGCATCCGTCAGTTCACCGAAGGCACGGTAGATTTCGGCGCCACCGACGGACCGATGAACGAATCCCAGATCGCGGCGGTCAACGGAAACGTGCTTCACGTGCCCACGGTATTGGGCGCCGTCGTGGTTACCTACAACCTGCCCACCCTGGGCGACACCAAGCTGAGGTTCGACGGCACGTTGCTGGTGGACATCTTCATGGGCCGCGTCACCAAGTGGAGTGACAAGCGGATCGCGGCGCTGAATCCCGGGGTCAAGCTTCCCGACATCGACCTCATCGTGGTGCACCGCTCCGACGGGTCGGGCACGACATACGTCTTTACCGACTTCCTCAACAAGTTCTCCCGGGAATGGCGCGACAAGGTTGGCTTTGCAACGTCGGTGAACTGGCCCGTCGGACTCGGCGGGAAGGGCAACGAGGGCGTCACCCAGCAGGTCAAGCAGGTGGAGGGAGCGGTGGGCTACGTCGAGCTGATCTACGCGATCTCCAACCAACTGCCCTACGCCCTCATCGAGAATGCGGAAGGGCAGTTCGTGCAGCCGTCGCTGGAGAGCGTGACCGCCGCGGCCGCGGGGACCAAGTTGAAAGCCGATACCGATTTCCGAGTCTCTATCACCAATGCGGAGGGCGCGGCCTCCTACCCCATTGCGTCATTCACCTGGCTCCTGGTGCGCAAGGACGGCAAGGACGCCGCGAAGGCCAAGCGGATCAAGGATTTCCTGACCTGGATGATCACCCCCAAGGCCCAGGCAATGGCGGCGGAGCTGCACTACGCGCCGCTGCCCAAGGCAGTGGTGAGTCTGGTGGAGTCCCGCTTGCCGACACTGAAGGCGGGCGGCAAGGCCGTCGCCTCGAACTGAGGAGTTCTCATGTCAATCCGCTCGCTGGGTTGGACCGCCGTCGGGGCTCTCGCCTTGGGCTGCGGGGGCGGCGACCGGCCGGCTGCCGGCGCCGGCACGAGTGACAGCGGGGCGTCCGGTGGCAGCATCGGGGGTCAAGCCACCCTGATTTTATTTTTTGACACCTTCACCAATGAGATCTACACCAAGTGGTTCGACGCCTACGCCAAGGCGACCGGCGTCCGGATCAACTATCAGTCGATCGGCTCGGGCGGCGGAATCCGGCAGTTCACCGAGGGCACGGTGGACTTCGGCGCCACCGATGGGCCGATGAGCGATGCCCAGATCTCCGCCCTGGGTGGCAACGTGCTTCACGTGCCGACCGTGCTCGGCGCGGTCGTAGTCACCTACAACCTGCCGGAGCTGGGCGCCACCCCGCTCCGGTTCGACGGAGCCACACTGGCCGACGTCTTCCTCGGCCGGATCTCCAAGTGGAACGACAGCCGCCTCGCCGCGCTGAACCCGGGGGTGAAGCTGCCGGCCAAGGACATTATCGTCGTCCACCGCTCCGACGGGTCGGGAACATCGTTCATCTTCACCGATTTCCTCGCCAAGGTGTCGCCCACCTGGAAGAGCAAAGTGGGGAGCGCCACCTCGGTCAAGTGGCCGACCGGACTCGGGGGTAAGGGAAACGAGGGAGTGACTCAGCAGGTCAAGCAGTCCGACGGCGCCATCGGGTATGTCGAGCTGATCTACGCGATCTCCAACAAGCTGCCCTACGCCAACGTCAAGAACCCCGAGGGGCAGTTCGTGCAGCCGTCTCTGAGGAGCGTGACGGCCGCGGCGACGGCCGCCGAGCTCACGCCGGACACCGATTTCCGGGTGTCGGTCACCAACGCCCGGGGGGCGGAGGCGTATCCCATCTCCTCGTTCACCTGGCTGCTGATCCAGCCCCAGCCCCGCGACAGCGCCAAGGGGGCGCAGATCGAAGCGTTCATCAAGTGGATGTTGCAGCCCGAGGCCCAGCGGATGGCCGCCGATCTGCACTACGCGCCGCTGCCGGTGCCGGTGATCGAGCTGGTGCAGAAGCGGCTGGCCAGCTAGGTACGTCAGGCCTGACTTCACGTCAGGGCTGACTTCGCCCCTTCGCTGCGCTCAGGGTGACATGGTGACGGCTGGAGCAACGTGCCCACCGCTGTCACCCTGAGCGCAGCGAAGGGGCTTCTCCTCCGTTCTCCGCCCCACCACCCCGTGACCCGTCCGTTACAAACCCGTGACCATCCGCACGGATGCCCCGGATAACATCACCCCATGACGACCACCCTCGCGAGCGAGTCGGTCACCCAGCCTCCGGCCCCGGAGCCGCCCTCCCTTGAGCTCGCGAGCTACGGCGACCGGGTGTTCCGCTGGATCCTGACGCTGGGCGCCGTCTCCATTCCCGTTCTGCTCGGCTTTCTGGTCTACGAGCTCTGGGTCGGCGCCCGGCTCGCCATTGCCAAGTTCGGCCTCGAGTTCGTCACCACCAGCACCTGGGATCCGGTGGCCGAGCAGTTCGGCGCCTTTCCGCTCATCTTCGGCACCCTCGTCTCTTCGGTGGTCGCTCTCGTCATCGCGGTGCCGCTCTCCCTCGGCGTAGCGATCTATCTCACCGAATTTGCTCCCAAATCGGTACGCCAGCCGGTGGCGTTCCTCATCAGCCTGCTCGCGGCCATTCCCAGCGTGGTCTATGGCCTCTGGGGCATCTTCGTCCTGATTCCCATTCTGCGCACCGGGGCCTTCCCCTTTCTCCGGGACGCGTTCGGCTTCCTTCCGCTGTTCCAGGGTCCGATCTACGGACCGTCCATGCTCTCCGCCGGGATCATTCTCGCGATCATGGTGATGCCGTACATCATGTCGGTCTCCCGGGAGGTCCTGCTGGCGGTGCCCGATACGCAACGGGAAGCGGCCCTCGCCCTGGGCGCCACCCGCTGGGAGGCGGTGATCACGGCGGTGCTGCCCTACGCCCGCTCAGGCGTCATCGGCGCCGTGATTCTGGGCTTAGGCCGAGCCCTCGGCGAGACCATGGCGGTGACCATGCTGATCGGCAACCGGCACGAGATCGCGGCCTCGTTGTTCGCCCCGGGCTACACCATGGCGGCGGCCATCGCCAACGAGTTCTCCGAGGCGGTCGGCGACATGCACCTCTCCGCCCTGGCCTACGTCGCCTTCCTGCTCTTCGTGGTGACGGTGCTGGTCAACGCCGCTGCCCGGCTCCTCATCTGGCGAGTCGCCCGCGGGTCGGGCGTCGGGAGCAAGGCGCTGTGAATCGGCGGGTGTTCCGGCGGCTGGTGAGCAACGCGATGGTCGGCCTCATGGTCTTCGCCGTCGTGGTGGCGCTCCTGCCGCTCTTCTTCATCCTCATGGACCTGATCGTCAAGGGGGCCGGCAGCCTCTCGGCCGATTTCTTCACCAGGATGCCGGCGCCCGCGGGCGAGAGCGGCGGCGGCGTGGCGCACGCCATCGTGGGCACCCTCATCATCGTGGGGACGGCGAGCCTGATCGGCCTGCCGATCGGCATCGCGGCCGGGATCTACTGCGCCGAGTATCCCGGCAGCCGGCTCACCTGGGTCACCCGCTTCGTGGCCGACGTGATGAACGGGACCCCCTCGATCGTGGTCGGCGTCTTCGCCTGGGCCTGGATCGTCGCCACCCAGAAGCACTTCTCGGCGCTGGCGGGAAGCGCCGCCCTGGCGCTGCTGATGATCCCGATGGTGATGAGGACCACCGAGGAGATGATCAAGCTGGTGCCCAACTCCCTGCGCGAGGCCGCGCTGGCGCTGGGTTATCCTCGCTGGAGGACCAGTCTGGCCATCGTGGTCCGGACCACGCTCCCCGGCATCGTCACCGGCAGTCTGCTGGCGGTCGCCCGTATCGCCGGCGAGACCGCGCCGCTGCTCTTCACCGCGCTGGGCAGCCAGTACATGAGCCTGAACCTCAACCAGCCGATGGCCGCCCTGCCGCTCACCGTGTTCACCTACGCCACCGGTCCCTACGAGGAGTGGCACCGTTATGCCTGGGCCGCCGCGCTGGTTCTCATCCTCGTGGTATTCGTGCTGAGTCTCGGCGCCCGGCTGGCCATCGGACGGAGGTTCACGCTCAATGGCTGACGCCATGCTCCGCACCGCTCCGCCGCCGTCCCCCGCGGCCACCGCCCCGACGACGGCAGTGCGGGTCGAGACCGACAAGCTCACGGCCATGTACGGCAAGTTCACCGCGGTGAAGAGCGTGTCGCTCGGGTTCCAGGCCCACCGGGTCCACGCCTTGATCGGACCGTCGGGCTGTGGCAAGTCCACGTTCCTGAGGACCGTGAACCGAATGCACGAGCTGGTGGAAGGCGGATGGATCACCGGCCGGGTGCTGCTGGACGGCGAGGACATCTACGCGCCCCGGGTGAACGCCATGCAGCTCCGGCGGCGAATCGGAATGGTTTTCCAGCGACCCACGCCCTTCCCCACCATGTCGGTCTACGACAACGTGGCGGCCGGCCTGCGGGTACACCGAGCGCTGCCCCGGGCCGAGCTCGACACGGTGGTAGAGCACTCGCTGCGCCAGGCAGCGCTGTGGGACGAGGTCAAGGACCGGCTCCGCACCAGCGCGACGGCGCTCTCCGGGGGACAGCAGCAGCGGCTCTGCATCGCGCGCACGGTCGCCCCGTCGCCCGACGTGATCCTGCTGGACGAGCCGACGTCGTCGCTCGACCCCCAGGGTACCCAGCGGATCGAGGAGCTCCTGTTCGAGCTGAAGAAGGCCTTCACCATCATCATCGTGACCCACAACATGCAGCAGGCGGCCCGGGTGTCGGACACCACCACCTTCTTCTATCTCGGCACCATGGTCGAGACCGGGGCGACACGGCAGATCTTCACCGCGCCGCGGAACCAGCAGACCGAGGCCTATATCACTGGGAGATTCGGATGAGCGCCACCATGAAGCCGAAGATCTCGTTCGTCACCACGCCCAGGGCCACGCTGGCCCCGCGGCCGCCCTCCGCCCAGCCCGCCGAGCGGGGCGCGCCGGCGGTCGACGTGAGGCGGTTCAGCTTTGCCTACGGCGAACGGCGGGTGCTCCGGAATCTGGAGTTCTCGATCGAGCGTAAGGCCGTCACCGCGATCATCGGGCCCTCCGGCTGCGGCAAGTCCACCTTCCTGCGCTCGATCAACCGGCTCAACGACCTGATCGCCGCGACCACACACGAGGGCGACATCCTGGTCGAGGGCAGGTCGGTGTACGCCCAGGGGACTGACCTGGTCGCGTTGCGCCAGCGGGTGGGGATGGTCTTTCAGCGACCCAACCCGTTTCCCAAGTCGGTGTTCGACAACGTGGCCTACGGCCCCGGACTCAACCGCCTGGTGCCCAAGCGCGATCTGCCCGACCTGGTGGAACGCTGTCTGCGACAGGCGGCGCTGTGGGACGAAGTGAAGGACCGCCTGGAAGAGCCTGCGACCGGCCTCTCGGGGGGCCAGCAGCAACGCCTTTGCATCGCCCGCGCGCTCGGCAACCAGCCCGAGCTGCTGCTCATGGACGAGCCCTGCTCGGCGCTCGATCCCATCGCCACTCAGCGGGTGGAGGAATTACTCTTCGAGCTCAAGCGGGAATACACCATTGTGATCGTCACTCACAACATGCAGCAGGCCGCCCGGGTGTCGGACTTCACCGGGTTCTTCGACCGGGGGGAGCTGGTGGAGTTCGACGACACCGAGCGGATCTTCACCAGCCCGGCGCACGAGCGGACGGAAGCCTACATCACCGGGAGGTTCGGATGAGCCTCGATGTTCATCGTCACTTCCACGACGAGCTGAGCCACACCAAGGTGCGCCTGCTCACCATGTCGGGCGAAGCGGAGGCGGCCCTGAGCCTGGCGGTCGAGGCGCTGCTGGAGCGCGACACCGAGAAGGCGCACCGGGTCATCAAGGGCGACCGGGTCATCGACAGCATGGAGGTCGAGATCGAGGAGCAGTGCATCAACCTCCTCGCCCTTCAGCAGCCGATGGCACGCGACCTCCGCATGCTCACTTCCGCGCTCAAGATCGCCAACGACCTCGAGCGGGTGGGCGACCACGCGGTGAACATCGCCCAGTCGGCGGAGCGCCTGAATCAGAGCCGGCCCATCGCCCCCGAGCCCGAGATCATCGAAATGGCCCGGCTCGCCCGCGACATGCTGTCCGACGCCCTCGAGGCCTTCATCCGGGGCGACGCCGCCGCCGGCCGTGAGGTGTGCCTGCGGGACGACAAGGTCGACCAGCTTCATGGCTCGGTCTTTCGTATATTGCTCACCCATATGATGGAAGACCCGCACATGATCGGCGCGGGCATGGAGCTCTTCCTGGTGAGCCGGAACCTGGAGCGGGTGGCCGATCTCGCCACCAACATCGGCGAGGACGTCGTCTTCCTGGTGGAGGGGAAATCCATCAAGCACCACGCCGAGGACCGAGGCGAGGCGAAAGCCACCGCATGACCGCCGGAAACGGCGCCGAACGCGAGCGGATCGCCGCGATCGACGTCGGCTCCAACTCCGTTCGGCTCCTCGTGGCCGAATACGACCCCGCCTCCGGCCTCACCGTCATCGACGAGCTGAAAGACCAGCCGCGGCTCGCCGCGGGCTTGGCGAGCACCGGCTGCCTCAACGAGGCCGCGATGGACCGGGCCATCCAGACCCTGGGCCGCATGCGGGAGGTCTGCCAGCGGCGCCACGTCCGCCGGCTTGCGGCGGTCGCCACCGCGGCGGTGCGGGAAGCGGAGAACGGCCCCTGGTTCGTGCGGCGGGTCCGGCAGGAGCTCGACATCCCGCTCCGCATCATCGACGCCGAGACCGAGGCGGCGCTCTCCTACCGGTCGGTGGCCCACCACTTCCCGCTCGCGGGTGAGCGCACCCTGGTCGCCGATATCGGCGGCGGCAGTCTCGAGCTGATCGGCGCGGTGGACGGCCTGGTGGAGCAGACCCTCTCGCTGCCGCTCGGCGCCGTGCGGCTCACCGAGCTGCACCTCCCCGGCGACCGGACGATGCAGCGGGAGCTGGCGGGGCTTCGAAAGCACATCCGTAAACAGCTCAAGCGCGCGATCTCAAGTCGGGAGTGGGTGGCGGCCGCCGTGATCGGCTCCGGTGGCACCTTTACCACCCTCGGTCGCATCACCCGGGCGCGCCGCGGTCTTCCCCCCGGCGAGACGGTGCACGGCGTCTCGGTCGAGGCGGCGGAGGTCGAGCGCCTGCTCGACTTTCTCGCCAGCCGAACCCCGGAGCAGCGGCGCCAGGTGCCCGGGCTGAATCCCGAGCGCGCCGACATCATCATCGCGGGCCTCGCCGTCACGGCGGAGCTGCTCGACTGGGTGCGCACCCGGAGCATCACGGTGAGCGCGTTCGGGCTCAGGGAAGGTCTGCTGCTGGAGATGGCGGGCGCGGAAGAGCCGGTGGTGCGCGACCCGCTGCGCCTCTTCCGCGAGTTCGTGGAGCGCTGCCAATCCGACCGGCGACACGTGGAACAGGTCCGGCGTCTGGCGCTGCAACTCTTCGATCAGCTCGGCGAGACGCTGGGCTGCGCGCCCGAGGAACAACTGCTGCTGGAAGCGGCGGGCCTGCTGCACGATGTCGGCCAGCTGGTGAGCTACCGCAAGCACCACAAGCACAGCTACAGCCTCATCACCCATGCCGAGCGCCTGGGGCTGGCCCCACGGGAGCGGGAGCTGGTGGCGCTGATCAGCCGCTATCATCGCCAGACCGGCCCCCGAAAAAAGCACCCCGAGCTGGCGGCGCTTCCGCCCGGCGATCAGGACATCGTGCGGCGGCTGAGCGCGATTCTGCGGGTGGCGGACGGACTGGACCGCGGACATTCCGCGGCGGTGGAGGCGGTGGCCGCGCGGCTCGAGCCCGACGCGCTGCTGCTGACGGTGACGCCGGGAACCGCCCAGGCCGACCTGGGCCTCGAGTGTTGGGGCGCGTCGCGGAAAGCCGACGTGCTGGCCAAGCTGCTCCAGCGGGACATCCTCATCACGCCCGCAGGCGGTCAGTAGCCGGAAACCGCCGCCGATGGCCCGCCTTCGTCGTCCCGAGGCGCGCCCGACTCGATGAGTCGCTTCAACGGCGGAGCGGACGGGCCGAGAATCGCCGCCATCGCCGTGGCGCTCGAGGTCCCGATACGGTTGGCGCCGGCGGCGAGCATCCGTAGCGCGGACTCCGGCGAACGCACCCCACCGGACGCCTTCACGCCAAGGTCGGATCCCACGGCGAGACGCAGCAGCGAGGCGGTGCCCTCGGTGGCTCCTCCGGCCGCGTGGTACCCGGTCGAGGTCATCACGAACGCCGCACCCGCCGCCCGGGCTACGAGACAGCCGGCCGCGATCTCCACCGGCTCCAGCGCCGAAGTCTCGAGAATCACCTTGACGGGCGCGGTTCCCGCGGCATCCACCACCCGCCGGATGTCGTCTTCGACGTAGCGCCACTCCCCCGATTTCGCCTGGCCGATCGCCATCACCATGTCGAGCTCGCCTGCCCCGGCCCCCACCGCCAGCTTCGCCTCGGCCGCCTTGGCTTTGGTGGCGCCGGAACCCAATGGAAAACCGACCACCGTCGCGACGACGATCCCGGAGCGGCCCAGGCGGGACACGCAGTCGGCAACCCAGATCCCGTTGACACACACCGCCTTGAATCCGTAGCGCGCGGCCTCGTCGCAGAGGTTGAGTACGGCGTCGCGGCCCGCCTCCGGCCGGAGCATGGTGTGATCGATGAACCGGCCGATCCCCAGCGAACCACTCGAGTCGTCCAGCCAAGGGGGCAGGACGGCAGGCGGGGTGTAGGGGGCGGCCGTCCAGGCCTCGATCACGGCGCGCGCCTCGTCGATCAGCGAGCCGCCACCCTGTCGGGTTACCCGGCGCCGGCGCCAGCCAGTGTCAGACATACTGCGCCAGGGCCCGGTGCTTGGCCACCAGCTCGTCGTCCTTGAATGCCAGGATCAAGACGGCCCCCGCGATGAAGCCGCCGGCGTGGGCCCAGAACGCGACCCCGCCCTTTTCGTCCCCCAGTGTCGGGATGCCGCCGAGGAGTTGTAGGAGGAACCAGTAGCCCAGCATGAGGAAGGCGGGCACCGCAATCCGGGTGATGAAAAAGCCCAGGAACACGAGCATGTGGACCCGCACCCTGGGGTAGAGCACCACGTACGCGCCCATGACGCCGCTGATCGCGCCGGAGGCGCCGACCATGGGGATCGGGCTTGCTGGGTTCACCAGCGTCTGGGCCGCCGCCGCCGCGACTCCCGACAGGAGGTAGAACACCAGGTAGCGCACGTGGCCCATCGAGTCTTCGACGTTGTTTCCGAAAAGCCAGAGAAACCACATGTTGCCGATGAGATGAAGCCAACCGCCGTGCAGAAACATCGAGCTCAGCGGCGTATACCACTCCTGGTCCGCATCCATCACGCAGGCGGTCGACTCGCTCATCGGAATCGAGTAGCCCACCGGAATCCGCCCCAGAAAGTCACCGGGAATCAGCCCCAGCTCGCAGACCGACTGGGAGAGATAGGGCTCGCTGCCCATCCCCTGGACCAGCACCCAGGCGGCGACGTTCAGCCCGATGAGCGCGAACGTGACGACGGAAGTGCCGAGGGTGGGGTTGTCGTCGCGGTAGGGGAACATGGAGGAATACTAGCGGAGCAGCGGGGCGGAGTGGCAGTGGACGGCAGCCGAGCGAAGCCATGGCCATCCCGAGCGCACCGCGTGTCAACCCCGAGCGCAAATGGGTGTCAACCCCGAGCGCAACGCATGTCATCCCGAGCGCAGCGAGGGATCTTGCCCGCCGGCACCGGACTCCGGCAAAGAAGAGCCCTCGCTACGCTGGGGATGACAGCTGCCGCGAAACAGCGTTGGCTGCTCCCTATCCCGCTACAATGCCCTTCTGCCCTGCACCAGTTGCATCACCGCCAGGATGACTGCGACGATCAGCAGCACATGGATAAAACCACCCAGGGTGTACGACGAGACCACTCCCAGCAGCCAGAGAACCAGGAGGATCACGAAGATCGTCCACAACATGGTTCGCCTCCTTCAGTGGTATTCGACGCAGACGGGGGGCACCCGCGGAGGATCTGCCGAGCCGGTTGGCCAACCGGTCCACGGGGGCTGATTCGAGTGTAGCAAAGGCGGCTGCATTCGGGCGTGAGACGGGTCACGCCACCGCCATGGCCGAACTACCGGTTCATATTATGCCAATTTGGCAGCAAAGGTGGGTACAGGAATTGCCCATCCACCTTGTCGGCCTATGTCTATTTGTCAGAAGAGCCTGGCACCTACGGTACCCACGAATTGAATGGAGTCGAGATGGCGTCGAAAATCATCGGCATCGACCTGGGAACCACCAACTCGGTCGTCTCGGTCATGGAGGGCGGCGATCCTGTCGTCATCCCTAATGCCGAAGGCGGCCGGACCACACCGTCGGTCGTGGCATTCACCAAGGACGGTGAGCGCCTGGTCGGCCAGGTGGCTAAGCGCCAGGCCGTCACCAATCCCAAGAACACGATCTTCTCGATCAAGCGGTTCATGGGTCGTCGCATGAACGAGGTCCAAGAGGAGATCAAGAAGGTTCCCTACAAGGTCGTCGAGGGGCCCAACGGGCTGGTGGCGGTCGAGATCAGCGGCAAGCGGTACACCCCGCCCGAGATATCCGCGATGATCCTGCAGAAGATGAAGCAGACCGCGGAGGACTACCTGGGCCAGACCGTCGACCGCGCCGTCATCACCGTGCCCGCCTACTTCAACGATGCCCAGCGCCAGGCCACCAAGGACGCGGGCAAGGTCGCCGGCCTCGAGGTGCTCCGCATCATCAACGAGCCCACCGCCGCGGCGCTGGCGTACGGGCTGGACAAGAAAAAGGAAGAGAAGATCGCGGTGTTCGACCTGGGCGGCGGCACCTACGACATCTCGGTGCTGGAGCTCGCCGAAGGCGTTTTCGAGGTCAAGAGCACCAACGGCGACACCCACCTGGGCGGCGACGACTTCGACCAGCGGCTCATCGACTGGCTGGTCGTCGAGTTCAAGAAGGATCAGGGTATCGACCTCTCCAAGGATCCGATGGCGCTTCAGCGGTTGAAGGAGGCGGCGGAAAAGGCCAAGATGGAGCTCTCCACCACCACCCAGACCGACATCAACCTGCCGTTCATCACGGCGGACCAGTCCGGCCCCAAGCACCTGAACCTGAGCCTCACCCGGGCCAAGTTCGAGCAGCTGGTGGACGACCTGATCCAGCGCACGATTCCCCCGATGCAGCAGGCGCTCAAGGACGCCGGGCTGGATCCGAAGGCGGTGGACGAGGTGATCCTGGTCGGCGGCTCGACCCGGATTCCCAAGATCCAGCAGATCGTGAAGGACTTCTTCGGCAAGGAGCCCAACCGCTCCGTGAACCCCGACGAAGTCGTCGCGATCGGCGCGGCGATCCAGGGTGGCGTGCTCGGCGGCGAGGTGAAGGACGTGCTGCTTCTCGACGTCACGCCGCTCTCCCTCGGTATCGAGACCCTGGGCGGGGTCACCACGGTCCTGATCCCGCGGAATACCACCATCCCGACCAAGAAGTCGGAGACCTTCTCGACCGCGGAGGACAATCAGACCACGGTGGAGATCCACGTCCTTCAGGGTGAGCGCCAGATGGCGAGCGACAACCGGACCATCGGGAAGTTCCAGCTCACCGGCATCCCGCCGGCGCCCCGCGGCATGCCCCAGGTCGAGGTCGCCTTCGACATCGACGCCAACGGCATCCTGCACGTCGGGGCCAAGGACAAGGCCACCGGCAAAGAGCAGAAGATCCGGATCGAGGCTTCCAGCGGCCTCAGCGACAGCGATATCGACAAGATGGTGAAGGCCGCCGAGCTGCACGCGAGCGAGGACAAGCAGCGGCGGGAGGCCATTGAGCAGCGCAACCAGCTCGACAGCTTGGTCTACCGGGTGGAGAAGGACAGCAAGGAGTGGGTGGACCGGCTTCCGGCAGAGGCCAAGACCCGTCTGGACTCCGCCATCGAGGCTGGCAAGCAGGCGCTGCGTACCGGCGATCCGGAGGGAATCCGAAAGGCGCTCGACGAGCTGAACAACGCCTACTCGGCGGCGGGTGCTTCGCTGTACCAGGCAGGCGAGACCCAGAGCCAGGGGGCCGAGGCCGGACAGCCCGGGCAGCAGGACGGCGCCCCCGAGCAGCCTGCCGCGGGGCAGGACGACGTGGTCGAGGCCGACTACGAGATCGTGGACGAGTCCAAGAAGTAGTTCGCGGCGTTCAGCAGCAGGACGGATCACTCACCGTAGGGAATCCAGATGTTCTTCACCTGCGTCGCCTGCTCGAGGAACTCTTCCGCCTCGGCCTGACGCCGGTCGGACCAGTCGCGCCCCCGGCCGTAGTCCACCCAGGTGCGCTTCATGTTGCCCGCCGAGAGCCGCTCGACCTCGGCCGAGCCCTCGGCGCTGCCGAAGTACCAGACACCCTGCACGTCGTCGTGCGCGGCCAGCACCGGGGTCAGCTCGTCGCGGAGACCAGTGACGATGTTCACCACCCCGCCCGGCAGGTCGGAGGTATCGAGCACCTGGTAGAAGTCGGTTGCCGGGAGCGGCGCGCTGGCCGACGGAATGGCCACCACCGTGTTCCCCATCGCGATGGCGGGCAGTACCGTCGAGACCAGGCCGAGGAGCGGCCAGGCTTCGGGACAGACGATGCCAAGCACGCCGATCGGCTCCGGCATCGCCAGGGTGACGTTGCGGTAAGGCGTGTGGTGCACCAGGCCGTCGTACTTGTCGGCCCAGGCAGCCCAGGTGTAGATCCGGTCGACCGCCAGCGTCACCTCCGGCGTGCCCACCCGCCGCCCCAGCTCCTCCGACCGGGCGGCGAGGTTCTCGGCGATGTAGAACAGCACCTGCGCCCGCTGATGCGCCGTCATCCGCGCCCATCCCGCGGCCTGGTGCGCGGCCTCGACGGCGTTGCGGATGTCCTTCCGGTTCCCCTGCCCGACCTCGCCGATCCGCTGCCCGGCGGCATCGAGCACCGGCAGGCTGTAGCCCGAGTCGGGCCGTGCCTGCTTGCCGCCGATGTAGAGCTTGGGGGTGCGGTCGATGGGCGGAAGCCGGGGGGTAGGCGGTGGTACCTCATCCCGAGGAAGCGCTAGCGACCGAGGGACCTGCTGGCCCGTACCGGTGGCCTGCGGAGAAGGT
>JACCRH010000509.1 GCA_013813675.1 Gemmatimonadales bacterium | reverse complement strand
TGGGCGGAGCTGCACATTTCGTCGGGGCTGGCGGCGCTGCTCAACGCCACCATCCCGCTCTTCGGGCTCCCGCTGGCCCACCGGGCTCTCTCGGCGGAGCCGATGACCCCACACAAGCTGGGAGGCGTCGTACTCGGGGTGCTCGGTCTCGCGATCGTGTTGCGCGCAGCTGGGAGGGAACGGCCCGTGGGCCGCGTGGGCGAGCGCGGGGGTGGTCGTGGCATCGCTCGCGGGCGCGCAGGGCAGCGTGTTGGTAAAGGCGAGAGCCACCCATCTCGACCCGGCGGTGCTCGCCGGGGTGCAGATGGCGGCAGGCTCGGTGGTGCTGCTGGGGGGCGCAGCCCTGCTGGAGGGAAACCCGTTCCTCATCGATTGGACCGCCTCGGCCGTACTGTCGCTGGCCTACCTGACGGTGGTCGGCTCGGTGATCGCGTTCCTAGCGTACTACTGGCTCATCCGGTACACCGACGTGTCGCGGGTGCTGCTCATTCCGCTCATCACCCCGCTGGTCGCGGTGGGGCTGGGCGTGATCTTTCTGGGAGAGAGCGTGGGATGGGGAACCGCCC
Source organism: Gemmatimonadales bacterium (assembly GCA_013813675.1). Taxonomy (GTDB): domain Bacteria; phylum Gemmatimonadota; class Gemmatimonadetes; order Gemmatimonadales; family GWC2-71-9; genus CAVVWJ01. The sequence goes on along the minus strand of JACCRH010000509.1, from coordinate 9,646 downwards.
TGGGCGGCGCGGCGATTCTCGGTGGGGTAGGGATGGCGGTGTGGAACGGAGGGCGCCGGTGACGCCCCCCGATCCTGTTCGCCTCAGGCAGCGGACTCGCCTGCTCGCTGGGTGCGGCGGGTTTCGACCTGCCGCTTGAGCCAGCCGATCTGATCCTTGATCGTCTGCCGGGTGGCCTTGGTGGCGAGCCACTCCAGCGCGCGCCGCCGCTCCTCCTCGGAGAACACCGCGGACTCCGCGAGACGCTGATAAAAGGCGACCTGCTTCTCGGTGGGCGCGTAAGGACCGACCCGGCTCACCACCTCCGCCGCGCCCGCCGCCGCCACAGCCGGCTTTGCAACCTCGCGCGACGCGCCGGTCTGCGGCTCCACCACTCGAGCCTGTCCGCCCTGCCGTGCCGATGCGATGACCTGCGACCGAACGCTGCCGGGAATAAGGCGGAAGCGTGCGTTTCTGGCCGCTTTCATGGCGCCGGCCTCGTACCAGTGCGGGTTGAGCTGCCGGCCCCGCTGAGCCACCATTTCCTCACCGCCCAGCACGCGCCGAGCGAAGTCGCGAATTTCCGACTCCCCGAAGTTATCCGCCATCCAGGCGAGGTAATCCCGACCTTCGGCGAACTCCAGCAGCTCGCGATAGGTATTGCCGCGATACTTCTTGCTGGGCACGCGGGAATCGAGATCGAGTTGCGCCGGTTCGTAGTACAACGGCTGCCGCTTGACCCCGATCACCTGGTCGAGACGGACTTCCTGGCCGGCAGGGGAAACCGCAAAGCGCGCCGCCTTGACCTTGAACAGCGCCTCGCGGTCGTCGCCTTCGCCGATGAGCTCATACTGCAGGTTCTCCTCGCGAATCACCTGTCCCTGCGAGACCAGCGCCATGCAGCACTCATCCACCCCGGTCTTGCTCAGGCCCACGACTTCCTGGCTACTCTCCTTGACCACATACACCAGATCGGTGGCCGCTACTCCATCCAGCTCCTTGCGGAGCGCCTCTTCGTCCATCCGATCCATCAACTGAAACGGGTCCCACTGGGGCGCCTCGGGCACGGCCGGGGCTTCGGTGGGATTAGGCATCGTTTCCGACATTGCCGACTCCTGCTCTATGTTCACGGGCCTCGGCCGAGCGCCCTGATGATCGTATCCCGGGGGCTGACAGCCGCTCGATCCGGAATACGTAACCTGAAATTTAGTAAGGGGTTAGGCTATGTCAACAGGCGCTATGTTGGCCTCGGGCATAGGGTTAGGTGACCCGGCTTCGGGATAATTTCGGGGGGTGGGAAAACAGCAGAGGGACCGGCAGATTGCCGGTCCCTCTCGGTCGAGGCGAGGCGTCCCCGAGCTAGTTGTCGTCGCCCTGGTTCTTGTAGAGCCAGTACTCCGGTCCGGCCAGGCCTTCAGGCCAATCGTCCAGGTGGAGATCTCCCCGCCACGCCTCGATTTCGGCGGGCTCCCACTCCGCGTCCGGCGTGTCCCAGGGCAGATCTCCTTCCTCTTCCCAGGGTCGCCCGTCCTCTTGGCTCATAACCCGCTCCTCAATAGGTCTCTGGAAACCCTCCTTCCACGGTCACGAGCAAATGCCGGGCCTGATTGCCGGGACCTACCGGGCAGCCGCAGGCTCCACTACACTTCCGTCCCGCAAGACGGGACGTGGCGCAGTCCGGTAGCGCACTGCAATGGGGTTGCAGGGGTCGCGGGTTCAAATCCCGCCGTCCCGATGGACACAAAGCCGACCTCACCCGGTCGGCTTTGGCGTATTCGGCTTTCCGGCGGGCACCACCCACCACCACCGAGGTTACCATGGGTCGCTCGAGCGTGGCTCTCTTCGCGTTGCTCCTGTCAGCCTGCGGCAATGACGACCGGCCGAAAGAAGCCGTGCCCGGGAGCGGTTTCGAGATTGATTCCGCGGCGCTGACCAAGACCGCCTCCGGCCTGCAGTACCAGGACATCGTGATCGGCACCGGTGCCGAGGCGACGCCGGGTCAGGTCGCGGTCGTGCATTACACCGGCTGGCTGACAGACGGGACTAAGTTCGACAGCAGCCGTGACCGGAATGAGCCGTTCCCTTTTCCGGTTGGTGGTGGTCAGGTCATAGCGGGATGGGATCAAGGTGTGGCGGGCATGAAGGTGGGGGGCCGTCGCAAGCTGGTCATACCCCCCGACTTGGGCTACGGGCCACAGGGGAGTCCCCCGGTGATCCCCCCGGCGGCCACGCTGGTGTTCGATGTGGAGTTACTGGAGCTAAAGTGAGATGGATCACAGCCGGCACCGGTCTTCAGTCACATAGTGACGGCTGGCTTCCCGTCACCATCTTGTGAGAGTTCGACCCGGCTGGGAGCCCGATGGGCTCACGCCAGCCACGTTCGCACGGATCATCAGCCTGGACAAAGGGGGTGCCGATGTGTGCTCGTGAGGCCCGCCGGACCGCGACGCGGTTAGGTGTGCTGGCAATAGTGGCTGGACTGGCCGGATGCGCCGCGAAGGTGAAACAGGATGACTTCAACAGCGAGATAGCGAAGCTTCGACAGGAGATGCAGTCCGGCGATCAGGCGGTAGCGAGCCGGCTCGACTCCACCAATCAGGCGGTCGCCCAGCAGACCGCCCGGATCGATGCGCTGGAGCAGGAGCTGCAGGCGTTCCGCAGCGAGTACACCGTGAGCATCGAAAAGGTTCGCGGGATGCTGAAGTTCAACGTCCCGGTGCATTTTGACTTCGCAAGCAGCGAGCTGCGCGAGGGCGACCGTCCGGTCTTGGACCGGTTCGCCGCGGTGGTGACGGAGTACTATCCCGGAGCGCTGGTGACGGTAGAGGGCTTCACCGACCCGTCGGGCAGCGCCGCTTACAACCTGCAGCTCGGCCGCCGGCGGGCCGAGGCGGTCACCGAGTATCTGGCGACCGCCGGGGGGTTCGGCGCGGACCACCTCAAGGCGGTGAGCTACGGCGAGGTGCGTAACCGCCAGGTGGTGCCGGGCGCGGAAGGGCCGGGGGAGCAGGGGATCGAGAACCGCAGAGTGGCGCTGGTCATCGACCACGCCGCGGTAGCCACCGACGAGGTCGCGCTCTCGCGCTGAGGCTCAGTGCTCGTCGTGGTCAGGATCGCGATCGTGGTCGCGGTCCCGTGCGCCCCGGTAACTCCGGGGGCGCACGAGTTCTATGGAGCCCTGAAACGACTCCAGCGTCATCTGCGCGCTCCCGGTGCCGATCGTAAAGCTGAACCGCTTGCCCTTCCGGGTCTCGGTCAGGGTCACGGGAAACTCCGACGCGAACTCCCCGTTGAAGGTGGAAACCGACACCGCGGCGTTGGAGCCCGGCGGCACGGTGACCGTGATGCTGCCATTATGGGTAGAGAAGGCGTAGCGGCCGCCGTTCCTGATGGCGCCGTCGTAGTCCAGGTCGCCATTGACCGAGCTCGCCGTCACGCTGGACCCGTCCACCCGCGTGAGCGTGATGTCTCCATTCACCGTCTCCGCCGTCACCTCACCCGAGCTGGCGCTGACCCGCACGTCCTCGTTGACCGAGTGCACCTCGAGGCTGCCCTTGGCACCGGTCAGGCTCACGCTGCCCTGAACCGACTGGAGCGACACCAGGCCTTGTCCTCCTTCGACCTCTACCTCGCCCTGGACCGTCTCCACCGAGATGGGGCCGCGCATCCCGGTGACACTCATGTCGGTGTTCACCCCGGAGAGGTCGAGGGCCATCCAGGACGGCGCGGTGATCACCAGGTCCACCATGGAGGGCGGCCCCCGGCGTCCCTCGGTCTTCACGGTGAGCGAGGTGGCCGAGCGGTCGATCTCGACACTGGTCCGGCCGCCCGGCTCCGCCTCCACGCGCACCGCGTTCCGGTTCCAGGTCTTCACGGCGATCTCACCGGCGAAGGAGCTGACCTCGAGCCGCTGTCCCCGTTGCACCGGCACGGTCGAGTCGATCTGCTGGAGCAGGGCGAGTAGCAAGAGCACGTCGAGGTCCTTTCAGCTCACGGCGGAGACCAGCGCCGCGGCCTGCCGGAGCAGGTCGATCTTGCGCCGCATGGTCTCGGCCAGGTGGGTATTGAGGTAGAGGTTGGCGGAATCCGCCGCCACCGCGCGCTGGGCCTGGGCGATCGCCCGGTCGATGAGGGTGAGGTTCTGCTCCAGCACCCGCACCGTGGTGGAGTCGAGCCGGCTGCGGCCTTCGGCCAGGACGCGCTCGAGATCGTCCACCGCCGAGGCATAGCTCCGTGCGGCGCCGGCCGTCGAACCGGTGGCGGCGACCGGGATCACGACCTGGGAGGCGGGATCGGGCCGGAGGGCGGCCATGCGCGCCGCATCGGGGTGCAACAGCCAGGCGCTGCCCCCCGAGACCACCGCGAGCGCGATGCCCGCGGCGAGCAGCTGGGGCACCGAGAAGGTGAGCCGGCGGCGGCGAGGCCCGGCCCCGATCCGCGCCGCCACGCCGGACCAGAGCTCGCGAGAGGGCACGCGGTCCTCCAGCGAGCGGGCCCGCACCACGATCCGGCGGAGGCCGGCCAGCGTTTCGCCGCAAGCCGCGCAGGTGTCCAGGTGTGCCTCGAGGGCCGCCCTGTCCGACTCGGCCAGATCGCCGTCCAGGTACTCCGACAGGCGCTCGGTCCACTGGTCGTTCATCGTGTCTCTCCTATCGTTCCAGACGCTGCCGGAGCGCCATGCGGGCCCGGTGAAGCTGCGATTTCGAGGTCCCCGTGGCCAGTCCGAGCATCTCGGCGATCTCCTCGTGCCGGTATCCCTCGACGTCGTGGAGCACGAAGATCTGCCGGGCGCCGTCGGGGAGCTGCGCGATGGCCGTCTCCATGTCCATCGACGTCTCCGGAGCGGTCCGGCGACCCGCCACCGTCTCCAGCATGGCGTCGCCCTCGAGATAGCGTTGTCGCTGCAGCCCTCGCCGCTCCCGCCGTCCCAGCATCACGTTGATGGCCAGCCGGTGGAGCCAGGTCCCGAAGGCGGACTCACCCCGGAACGTCCCCAGCTTCTCCCAGGCCCTGACGAACACATCCTGCGCCGCCTCGTCGGCCTCGTCGTCGCTCAGCATCCGCCGGGCCAGGCTGTGGACCCGGCCGAGATGTCCCCGGTAGAGCCGCTCGAAGGCGTGCGCGTCGCCGCTCGCGGCGAGGGTCGCGTCCACGGCATCCGAGTCAGATTTGGAAGTCAGGTCGCGCCGCAGCTGCACCGGTCCTGGACAGGTTCGGGTCATCGCGGGGTATTGGATCGGAAACCGGGGGGAAAGGTTGCAGGGAGGCGGGGGGGAGTCGAGGGGCGTGCTTGTCATCCTGAGCGAAGCGAAGGATCTTGCTCGGGAATGATTCAATCTCAGCGGACAAGATCCCTCGGTCGCTGAGCTCCCTCGGGATGACAACATCTTGAGCCCCGCATCCATGACTCTCGCCTCGACTTACTCGCCCATCCACGCCCCCACCGGCGCGACACTGTCCTGCAAAGGTTGGCATCAGGAGGCCGCGCTGCGGATGCTGATGAACAATCTCGATCCGGCGGTCGCGGAGCGGCCGGAGGATCTCGTGGTCTACGGCGGAAGCGGCAAGGCGGCGCGCGACTGGCCATCCTACCAGCGCATCGTCGCGACGCTGCGGCGCCTGGAAAACGACGAGACGCTGCTGGTGCAGAGCGGCAAGCCGGTCGGGGTCTTCCGGACGCACGCCGAGGCGCCTCGGGTCCTGATCGCGAACGCGCACCTGGTGCCGCGCTGGGCCACGTGGGACGAGTTTCGCCGGCTGGAGGCGCTCGGTCTCACGATGTATGGCCAGATGACGGCAGGCTCGTGGATCTACATCGGCACCCAGGGGATCCTGCAGGGGACGTTCGAGACCTTCGCCGAGTGCGCCCGGCAGCACTTCGGCGGCACCTTGGCGGGCCGGCTGGTGATGACCGGGGGACTGGGCGGGATGGGTGGGGCCCAGCCCCTGGCCGCGACGATGAACGGCGCCGCGTTTCTCGGAGTCGATGTGGACGAGAGCCGGATCCGGCGCCGGGTGGATACCGGCTACTGCGACACGATGGAGACCGACCTCGACCGGGCGCTCAGCTTGCTCGACGAGGCGAAGACAGCCCGCCGCGCGCTCTCGGTGGGGCTGGTGGCAAACGTGTCGGAGGTGTTGCCCGAACTGGCGCGGCGCGGTGTGATCCCCGATGTGGTGACGGACCAGACCTCGGCGCACGACCTCCGGCTGGGATACATCCCGGCCGGGTGCTCCCTGGAGCAGGCAGCCACGCTCCGCGAGCGCGACCCGGCGGGCTACGAGGTCCGGGTGCTCGACTCGATGAGCGGTCACGTGCGCGCCATGCTCGACCTGCGGACGCGCGGCGCGGTGGTCTTCGACTACGGCAACAATCTGCGGGGACAGGTGGCCGATCACCGGGGGATGCGCGAGGCCTTCGACATTCCGGGCTTTGTGCCGGCCTACATCCGCCCGCTCTTCTGCAAAGGCGCGGGACCGTTCCGATGGGCGGCGCTCTCGGGCGATCCAGCCGACATCGCCGAGACCGATCGCGCGGTGCTGGAGACGTTTCCCGCGAAGGACTCGCTCACCCGGTGGATCCGGCAGGCGCAGGAGCGGGTCCAGTTCCAGGGGCTGCCGGCGCGAATCTGCTGGCTGGAGTACGGCGAGCGGGCCGAGCTGGGGCTCCGGTTCAACTGGCTGGTGCGCCATGGCAAGGTGGCGGCGCCGATCGTCATCGGGCGGGATCACCTCGACACCGGCTCGGTGGCGTCTCCCAACCGGGAGACCGAGGGAATGCGCGACGGCTCGGACGCCATCGCCGACTGGCCGCTGCTAAACGCGCTGCTCAACACCGCGTGTGGCGCGAGCTGGGTGTCGCTCCACCACGGCGGCGGGGTGGGGATCGGGTACTCGATCCATGCCGGCATGGTGGCCGTGGCCGATGGAACCGACTCCGGCGACCGGCGGCTCGAGCGGGTTCTCACCGCGGATCCCGGCACCGGCGTCATGCGCCACGCGGATGCCGGGTACGATCTGGCGATCGAGACCGCGCGAGAGCGCGGGGTGGACCTGCCTTCGGTGCTCGGGTGACGGGCCTGGATTTTGTGACCTATGCAAGCGGCGGGGCAAGGCGGGGTTCAGTCCTTAATGATTCACCACGAAGGCACGAAGGCCACGAAGAACAGCAGGAGGGAAACAAGAAACAAAAAAAGTTGTTGTTGGTTTGTCTTCCCTTCGTGCTCTTCGTGTCCTTCGTGCCTTCGTGGTGAATCTTTCATGAGGCTGATCGAGAACATCGTCCAGCTCGTCACCTGCCGGGCCGAGGGCGGGCACGGGGAGGTCCACCCAATCGCCGACGCCGCGATGGTGTGGGAGGGGGCGACGATCCGGTGGGTGGGGGCGCGGCGCGAGCTTCCGGCCGAGTATGGTGGGGCGGAGCGGCTCGATGCGGGGGGTGGGCTGGTGGTGCCGGGCCTGGTGGACTGTCACACCCATCTCGCGTTCGGCGGGTGGCGGGCGGAGGAGTTCACCCAGCGGATTCAAGGCGCGAGCTATCTCGACATCGCCCGCGCGGGCGGAGGGATCGCGCGCACGGTGCGGCTCACCCGCGAGGCGGGTGAGGAGGCGCTCTACCACCGCGCCCGGGGATTTGTGCGCGAGATGATCGCCCTCGGCGTCACCACCATCGAGTGCAAGAGCGGCTACGGCCTCGACCGGGAGCACGAGCTCCAGTTGCTGCGGATCTATCGCCGGCTGGCGGAGACCGAGCCGGTGGGCATCGTGCCGACGTTTCTCGGCGCGCATGTGGTGCCAATAGAGTATCGCGAACGGCGCGAGGCGTACGTGGCACTGTTGCTGGATGAGCTGATCCCGGCGGTGGCGGCCGGGAAGCTCGCCGCCGGTTGCGACGTGTTCGTGGAGGAGTCGGCCTTTACGGTCGACGAGGCGCGGCGGATTCTCCTGGCCGGGCGGGCCGCGGGGCTGGCTCCCCGCCTCCACGCCGACCAGCTCACGTCGTGCGGTGGAGCCGAACTGGCGGCGGAGGTGGGCGCCCTGGCCGCCGACCACCTGGAGCAGGTTTCGGATCGGGGCGTCGCCGCGCTGGCCGCGGCGGGCGTAGTGGCGGTGAGTCTCCCGGTTGCCAGCCTCTACCTGGGTCAACCGCCGATGCCGGCCCGCCGGCTGATCGCCGCCGGGGTCGGCGTCGCGGTGGCCACCGATTTCAACCCGGGATCGGCGCCGAGTTACCACCTGCCGTTCGCAATGACCCTGGCGTGCACCCTTCAGCGGATGACGCCCGCCGAGTCGCTGAAGGGGGCTACCTACTACGCCGCCAAGGCTTTAGGGCTCGAGTCGCGGGTGGGCAGCCTGGAGGCCGGGAAGGCGGCGGACTTCGCCCTGATCGACGCGCCGGACCTGCAGACCTGGGTCTATCATCTTCGCCCCAACGCCTGCCGGCTGACCGCCGCCAAGGGGGAGATCATCTGGCGAGCCCCCGCTGTTTCGGACCCTCGGGCGCTTGCGTGAAGCTGCAAGTACTTGCAGAGTAGACGTTCTGGCAGGACCTTCGAATCGTCAGCAGCTCGATACCACATTCCCACGGAGGCGCCATGGCACATCGCTGGTGGGGGATGGTCTTAGCCCTCGGCTCCCTGGTTTCATCGTCCGCGGCGGCGCAGGTGCGCCAGGTGGCCGGGTCGGTGACCAACGCCCAGACGGGCCAGGGAGTGGCCGAGGCCACGATCGCCGTGCAGGGGACCCGGATCGTCGCCCAGGCCGGACCCGATGGGCGCTACACGCTCAACGCGCCCGACCAGGCGCTCACGCTGGTGGTGCGGGCGATCGGCTTCCGCTCGCAGACCGACACGATCCCGCCGGGGGTCGGCACCGCGGACATCGTGCTCGAGCCGGACATCTTCAAGCTGGAAGAGGTGGTGGTCACCGGACAGTCCACCGGCATCGAAAAGCAGAACTTACCGAACGCGGTAGCGACGGTGAGCGGCAGCGAGCTCACCCGGGCTCCCACCGGCACGTTGGAGAGCGCGCTTCAGGGCAAGATCCCCGGCGCGCTGATCCAGTCCAACTCCGGAGCGCCCGGCGGCGGCATCCAGGTGAATCTCCGCGGCGTCTCCAGCATCAACGCGGGCACCGATCCGCTCTTCGTCGTGGATGGGGTGGTGATCAGCAACGAGCAGATCCCCAACGGCGCCGACGCGGTCACCCAAGCGCAGGCCGGGGGTAATCCGCGCAACCAGGACAACCCGACCAACCGCATCGCCGACCTCAACCCCGCGGACATCGAGCGGATTGAAGTGCTGAAGGGCGGGTCCGCGGCGGCGATCTACGGCTCCAAGGCCACCAATGGGGTCATCATCATCACCACCAAGCGGGGGCAGGCGGGCAAGCCACAGTTCAGCCTCACCCAGCGCTTCGGCATGTTCTCTCGGGCCAACGACCTGGGCCGGCGCGACTTCGACTCCCTGGACGAGGCGCTGGACGTCTACACCGACACCGCGCTGGTCACCTCGCTGTTCCAGCCGGGCCGGACCTTCGACCTCGAGGACGAGATCTACGGCCGCAAGGCGCTCTCCTACGAGACCTCGGCCAGCGTGAGCGGGGGAACCGACCAGACCCGCTACTACGTGTCGGGGCTGGTCAAGAACGACGAAGGCATCGCGATCAA
>JACCRH010000489.1 GCA_013813675.1 Gemmatimonadales bacterium | reverse complement strand
ACCGGACTGACGTACATGCTGGTGACCGCGACCGGCGAACGGGTTCCACTCTGGTCGGTCGCCGGGGGCAGCCTGCTCGGCGTGCTGGCGATGAGCACGTACCTCTGGCGGCGGCACCCGCGTCTGGCGGGCGGCGCGGATCTGGGCGACGAGGTGAGGGCCACCCCGCATGCCCCCGGTCCGCCACGAGGCTGACGGCACCGCTGCCTTGCGCTTCTCCGGCAACGCCTCCAATCTGAAAGAGCAGCTCTGCTCACAGGAGGCCTCCCATGGCAGAAAGATCTCACTCGATCGGCGCCGAGGGGACCGACGTCGGTATCATCGGTGGCCTCGCGGTCGCGCTCTGGTTTCTGGTGCTCGATGCCATCGCCGGCCGCCCGCTGCTCACGCCGAGTCTGCTTGGCCAGGTCGTGCTGATGGGCGACTCCACCCCTGACACCGGCAACATCGTGTTCGGCGCCATTCTCCTCTACACCGCCTTCCATTTCGTCGTGTTCGCCCTGCTGGGCATGGGGCTGGTGGCGCTGGTGCACTGGGGAATCGAAAACTCCGTCGTCCGCTATGCGTTGCTTCCGGTCTTTCTGGCGTTCGAGGTGATCTTCTACGGTCTGCTCGAAGTGCTCTCTGAGCGCACCGGCGAGCTGTTCCCCTTCTGGACGGTGGTGGTGGCCAACACCCTGGCCGCGCTCAGCATGGGGGTCTATCTCTGGATCCGGCACCCCGCGTTCCGCCGCTCGATTCGGGATACACCGCTCGGGGCGGCGCCGCTGAATTGAATTTCCGCTTCTTAGAATCCCATCCCCGGACCGTGTAGCTTTCCGCTCTCTAATCACACGGCCGGGGTTCCTGTTGCGCCTCGTTCTCACCATCTCGTTCGCGGTTGTCTCACTGCTCACGCTGCCCGGGCGCGTGTCGGCCCAGCTCGATCCCCCGAGCACGGGCGGCGTCGTGGCACTGGATCACGAGCTCCGCATGCTGGGGCACTACCGCCGCGTGCTCATGATCGGGGCCCATCCGGACGACGAGGACACCGAGCTGCTGACCGTCCTGGTGCGCGGCATGGGAGCGGAGGCGGCGTATCTCTCGCTCAACCGGGGTGAAGGCGGCCAGAATTTCATCGGCCCGGAGCTGGGAGAGGCACTGGGGCTGATCCGCACCGAGGAATTGCTCGCGGCCCGGCGGCTCGACGGCGCCCGCCAGTACTTCACTCGAGCCTACGACTTCGGCTATTCGAAGACGATGGACGAGACCTGGGAGCAGTGGCCTCAGGACACCATCCTGAAGGACGTGGTGCGGGTGGTCCGGCGATTTCGGCCGCAGATCATCGTCTCGGTGTTCAGCGGGCTGCCCCGGGACGGCCACGGCCAGCACCAGGCCGCGGGATGGGTGGCACGGGAGGCCTTCGCGGCGGCGGGAGACTCCTCGCGCTTCACCGAGCTCGCCCGAGAGGAGGGCATCCGCGCCTGGACTCCACTCAAGCTCTATCGCAGCACCCGGTTCGACACCACCGCTACGACCCTCACGCTGGACGGCGGCGTGCTCGACCGCGCCGTCGGCAAGTCGTACCACCAGATCGCGATGGCCGGGCGGAGCCTGCACCGGTCGCAGAACATGGGACGGCTTCAGCGCATCGGCCCCTCCGAGGTCCGCCTGGCCCTGGAGGAAGACCGCACCGCCGAGGGGCGGGACGGCTTATTCGCCGGAATCGACACCGTGCTGGCGGCCATGCCATGGCGCGACGCTCCCGGCGCCGATGGGCCGGCGGCCCGGCGCCGCTTCGCCGCCCGAGCGGACAGCGCCCGGACCGCGCTCGGCGCCGGAGCGTACCGGCGGGTGATCGCGCTGCTCGATCGGGGTAAGCGCGACCTGCTCCCGCAGTCGGATGACTCGCGGGCGCAGATGATGTTCTCCACCGCCGAGCAGGCCGATCAGCGGCGCCATACTGAGCGTGCCCTGGGGATCGCCGCGGGTCTGCTGGCCGACGCGCTGTCGGAGGACGATCGGCTGGTGGCGGGGCAGCCCGACAGCGTGGAGCTCCTGCTGTGGAACGCGGGGCCGGATACCCTGACCGTCGCCGGAGGCGTGGTGCCGTCGGCGGAATGGCACGTGCAGGCCGACTCCAACAGCGAGGTGTCGCTGCCCCCCGGGGCGGTGCACCGCTCGACCGTCAGCCTCGCGCCCGACAGCGCCGCCGCCCCCACCACGCCCTACTTCCTCCGCCGCCCGCGCCGGGGCGGGCTGTACGACTGGAGCGGCGTCGCGGCCAGCGAGCTCGGCGAGCCGTTCGGCGCCTCAGCTCCGATCGCGCGGTTCGGCCGGCTTGGAACCGGGGGAGAGACCGCGCGCGAAGTGAGCTACCGGATCAACGACCAGGCGCTCGGCGAGCTGCGGCGACCGGTGACGGTGGTGCCCCGCATCGACGTCAAGCTGGATCCGGCCACGTACATCTGGTCGCTGCTCACGCCGGGGAGCCACCGCTTCACCGTGACGCTCACCCACAGGGGCCGTGACACCACCGCCGGGACGGTCGCCCTGGTCCTGCCCCGGGGATGGCCCGCGGTGCGGCCCCAGCCCTTTCGCCTGGGGCGCGAGGACGGACGCGAGACCTTCGCCTTCGACGTGCGCGCGCCGCGCGCCAGCGGCAGGGGCAGCGCCACCATCCGCGCCGTCGCGGTGGACTCGGCGGGCCGACGATACGAGAGCGGCGTTTTCACCGTAGACTATCCCCACATCCGGTCGCGATCGTACGTCGTCCCGGCCGCGGCGGAGGTACACCTCGCCCCGGTCGCGCTGCC